>BQMV01000241.1 GCA_022181005.1 Anaerolineaceae bacterium
TTTTCGTGTGTACGTGTTTACTTGTTTCCGTGTTTACGTTCATCAATACCTCCCCACCGACGAATCCACCCTCCGCGCGTAATCTTCAATCCCGCCTGCCACGTTGAAAATATTTTTCCATCCTTGCTGCACAAGCCATGTAGCGACTTGTCTACTGCGGTTGCCGTGATGACACATGACGTAAATCGTCGCGTCTTGCGATCTTGCGGATTCGGACAACGCGTTCAATCCCTCCTCTGCCAGTCGGCTCATCGGCGTGACCTCCAGCCTGCGGTCGGTCAATTTGGCGTAGGTCAGCTCTTCGAGTTCGCGCACGTCGAGGAGGATAAATTGTTCATCGGAGTTGAGTTTTGCGGCGAGGTCGGTGGTGGTGATTTCGGGGATCATAATTTCCTCGTAGAGGCGAGGTCCTCTCGCCCTTTTGTTTGATTCAAACACTGGGCGGGGAGACCCCGCCCCTACAAATTATTTCAACGCCTTCACGTACAGATTCTCCACATATTGCTTGACCATGCGGCGCGTGGAGAATTGGGGGATGTTGGTCTTCAAATTATCTTTGACACGCGCGATCCATTCATGGGAAATTTCTTTCGGGTCGCGGTCGTAATACAGAGGGATGATCTCGTTTTCGAGCGTGCTGTACAAACTCTCGGCGTCTTCGGCATCCTGTTCGTCAGAATTTTCGATCTGTTCATCGCGTCCAATCGACCAGCCGTTCTTGCCGTTGTACGCCTCGCGCCACCAGCCATCCAGCACAGAGAAGTTCAAGACGCCGTTAAGCGCGGCTTTCATGCCCGACGTACCGCTCGCTTCCATCGGGCGTCGCGGCGTGTTCATCCACACGTCCACGCCTTGCACAAGATAGCGCGCAAGGTTCATGTCGTAGTCTTCGAGGAAAATGATGCGTCCGCCCATTTCCGCTTTTTTCACCGTGCGATAGACCTCTTGAATCAATTGCTTCCCAGGCTCGTCGGCGGGATGCGCCTTGCCCGCGAACAAAATTTGCACAGGCATGTTTGGTTTGTTGACGATATGCAGCAACCGCTCTACGTCGCGCATGACGAGGCTGGCGCGCTTGTACGTGGCAAAACGCCGGGCGAATCCGATCGTCAACGCATAGGGATTAATCAAGACTCCCGATGAAACGACTTGCACGGGATGAAATCCGCCGTGAGTCCAACGGTCACGGACGCGCTCGCGTAGATAAAACGTCAGTTTGCGTTTGAGATGCAAACGCACCGCCCACAATTCCGCGTCTGGGATTCCATCAATCTGCGACCAAAACTCAGGCTGGTCGAGATGATCGTACCAATCGAAGCCGAGATGCTTGACAAAGAGGTTCGTCAAACGCCGCGCCATCCAATTCGCGGTGTGGACTCCGTTGGTCACGTAGGTGATCGGAACATCTTTCACGTCTTTATCAGCCCACAAGAAATTCCACATCTTGCGCGAGACTTCGCCATGCAATTCAGAGACGGCATTGCGCCCGTCCGAATTTCGCAAGGCAAGGATACCCATGCTGAACGCTTCGCTGTGTCCCTTGGGATGTTTGGCAATGTCGAAGAATTGTTCGCGCGTAAGATTCAATTGAGGATAGATGCCGCCCAAATATTTTTCGATCAGCCATAGCGGAAATTCATCGTTCCCCGCAGGGACGGGCGTATGCGTGGTGAACACGTTTTGTCCGCGCGTTTTTGCGATGGCGTCCTCAAATGACGCGCCGCCAGCCACAAGTTCGCGCGCCCGCTCCAAGGTCAGGAATGCCGCGTGTCCTTCATTCATATGCCAGACCGCGGGGTTGTATCCCAAAGTCCGCAACGCTCGCACGCCGCCGATGCCCAACAACACTTCCTGCATCACGCGGCGATCCAGATCGGACCAATACAAACGCGCGGTGAGCAAACGATCCATTTCGGAATTGTCTTCGACATTCGAATCGAGCAGATACAACGGCACGCGCCCAACACGCGCTTCCCAAATTTGCACAGTAATTTTTCGATCGGTGAGTTCCACATCAAGTGTGACGCGCTTGCCGTCTTTGTCGAGCACGGGTAGGACAGGCAAATCTTCCAACACGAGCATGTTGTTCAGCGCTTCCTGCCAGCCGTCTTCGCTGATGCGTTGCGAAAAATATCCCTGCGCGTACATGAAGCCGACTGCGGTGATCGGCAACCCAAGATCGCTCGCCTCTTTCAGATGATCGCCAGCCAACACGCCGAGTCCGCCCGAATAAATTGGGAGCGTCTCGTGCAGACCAAACTCCATCGAAAAATACGCGATGGGACGCGAATCAAATTCGGGATGCGTTTGATGCGTCCACGTTTGCGAATCCGAAAAATATGAATCGAAATCCGCAAAAACCGTTTTGTATAATTTCAAATAATCTTTATCCTTCACCGCTTGTTTCAATCGCGCGCGCTCGATCTCGCGCAAGAGTCGGATCGGGTTATGCCCAAGCCGTTCCCACAATTCATAATCGAGCCGCCCAAACAGACGCGCGGCTTCGGGATGCCACGTCCACCACAGGTTGTATGAAAGTTCATGCAAACGCGAAATTTGTTTCGGCAGATCGGCAGGTTTTGGAAGTTTTGTTTTAAAGGATGACATCATGGGTAAAATGATACCATGCGTTCATCTCTTTGAGCCGCGTCTCGTCGCGTCCCCTTTTCAAAGGGCTAACGCCGCTCTCTCATTTGTTGACGATTAAGATTCGGAATGATACAATCTCGCCCGCCTGCCCCCATCGTCTAGTGGCCTAGGACGAAGCCCTCTCAAGGCTTAAACGGGGATTCGAATTCCCCTGGGGGCACCAATAGAGTCATCGCAAAGATGGCTCTTTATTTTTTATCCGTAAGAGAGATATTATTCAATTTCCTTACAGAGCGCAAACAGATGAATCGCCGCTGAAAAGCGGCTATCGTTTATCTTGTATAATACGCAAACTATGGAGAAAAATGAGAAATAATTTTAAATTCTTCGATCTAGTCATGGCATTATTCGTTACTGTATTAGTCGTCAGCAATATTGCATCTTCCGCAAAAATTATCGATCTAGGTTTCGGATTTTTTGGCGTGCGCGCCGCATTCGACGCCGGCACCGTCTTGTTTCCGGTCAGTTATATCTTCGGCGATATTCTTACCGAGGTTTACGGATACAAAAACTCGCGTCGCGTAATCTGGGCTGGCTTCTTCTGCCTCGCTCTAAGCGCGCTTGTCTTTTGGGCGATAATGATCCTACCGGGCGAATCTACATGGGAGGTCTATGCGGGCGACGCAGCTTACAAGGCGATCCTCGGAGGAATGAGCGGAGGCGGGATCATGCTCGCCAGTCTCGCCGCATATTGGGCGGGCGAGTTTTCCAACTCGTTTGTGCTTGCGAAAATGAAAATCCTAACAAATGGCAAATGGCTCTGGATGCGCACGATCGGCAGCACGCTCGTGGGCGAATTCGTAGATTCATTCCTGTTTATCGTCATCGCCACTTTGTTCAACGTTTTTCCGAGAGAGTTGTTCCTAACCCTCGCCTTGACTAATTATCTTTTCAAAACATCGGTCGAGGCGGCGTTAACGCCTATAACATATATCATTGTCAATTTCTTAAAACGGGTCGAAAACGAAGATTATTACGATCATGAGACCGACTTTAACCCGTTTAAGCTGGGACATTAAATTTTATAATCCGATTTGCAGTCTTCATTTCACAAACGACAGCAAACGATCCACTCAATCTACTCGGTAAAATTATCTCGCGCTGGGCGGACATTCGCTCCAGCGCGAGAATCTCTCCGCTCAGTTTTCTTCAATCGTAATAATACGTCCAGCAGGGTATTTCTTCGCCGCTCGGGACTCTGATCGTCAAGGGATAATCAGTTTCCATTATTGCATATGCCTCCAATTCGCCTTTGATCTCGACGAAGGCGCGATCGGCTAGAAAAGTCGAAAGGTTAAATCCTTGCCACGGTCGCATGCTCTCATTTTGTTCACGATCATGCAACCGACAAGCGAGCGCCGCGCCAATTCTCTCGCGAGTACGATCGGGAAGGGTTGTATTTTGAAATCCAGCCGCGAGCGCAGGGACCGCATCGTCAGATAGATCGAGAAAGTATTGCGTATCTAATTCGGCTTGACCGTCGCGCAAGCTTCCTTCATCGGCTATTTCAGCATATCCATTGATCTCACGCTGAATATTGCGATTAACAATGAACGCATCTACATTGAGCAAGCTCAGCGAGGCGACAAATCCCATAGCGGTCAGAATCATCGCAAGTCCAATGGCGCGTTCTTTTTTCATGAATTCCAATGCCGCGACAACGATCAGCAACAATGCCAGCCAAAGCATAAACGCATGCGTATACGTCCGCAAGCGCGAGAAACCATAGGCATTTTCATACAATATAAGCCGCTGAAACGCCGACACTTGCATTATGATCGCCAAGCCGACTAATACAACGCCAAATATCGAAAAGATACGCCGTCGAATTTCCGTTTCGCGCTTCGTGACGCTTCCCAGCCCAATCAGCGTTAATAGACAGAAGAACGCCACCGTTACGAGTTCGCCAAATCCACGGCGAGCGTACTCTGAATAGGTATAGCCCTCCAGGTTAATATTCGCCTGCCCGCCGAAGAAATATTGAAATTGTACGACGACAAAAGCGGCGAAGAGAAGCGTCAAACTTCCAAGTACGATCGCCGATTCGGTGAAGCCAAGAAATGGCGGGATAAGACTCTTCTCGTTCGCTTGATCGTCCGATTTTTGCCCCGCGTGAAGAAATGCGCCAGCGATAGCGTACGCAAAGATAAGAATATACGCTAACCGAAAAAGATATTCGGGTAGGTTTTCAATCTTAAAGAGCTTCATAAAACTCTCTAGTCGTTTGGCAAAGATCGGATCTGCCGACGATAACAGCGCGCTAAAGATCATAATGAGAGGCAACGCGATGACAAGTCCGCGCAGGATGGGCCAAAACGCAGCGCCCCGCTTCTCGTCCTGAGGCGGCTGGCTGCGCTTCGCTTCAGCGATAAATTTGAACGGGCGCGCGATCATACTGCCAACCAGAGATAGATGCCGAATCAGGTAATCGGAGATGCGATATTGCATCCAATTTCCGCCAAGGTAGGTGAGCGCGAAGACGCCCATCAGAAAAATAATCAGTAGAACGGATAGAAAGATCGTCAGCGGTTCGCGGCGGAAAAAGACCGCAGCAGCGAAAAAAGCAAGAGGGAACAGAAGCAAGCCCGCCCGTCGCGCTAAGCGGAGCTTGTCCGCTTGTAAGAAGTAGATTCCTACGGCAAGGCAAAGCGCCGTCCATAGAAAAACGTTGATTCCCAGCGTCTTTTCCCAAAACAGAAAGTCAAACGCCCACCCAAGCAAGATGACGAAAAGCCAAAAGCGGTTCGGATTAGTTTTCATACAAAACCTCCAAGAAATTTCGCCAAAGCATAGCGTAAGCCAACTTGCGAAGCCTCTCAATTCCTATCAAAATTTCTACAAAGCGCCATCGGTAAATTACACGAAGCCCTATTGACAACCCTCTTAAAGTAAGGCATACTTTTGCCATTCTTCGGGGGCTCCAATTCAACGCCATCCTTATGAAAGGAGGAGGTGATGTCTAATATGGATAGTAGCATTAAACCCAGCGCTGTGGCATCCCTCCTCAAGTAAAAGGAAGCCACAGCGCCCCACCAACGCCGTCCGCAAGGGCGGCGTTGCGGTTTAATCGTCTCCAAACGAAACGCCCATGCCGCGCGCCGTGATAATGGCATCGTCGTTAACGTCCACGCGCTTTGCCGTCGCCGTAACTTCCGCCAACGGAACGTCTACGATCTGACCGGCGCGCAAAGCGACCATATGGTCAAACTTCCTCTGCGCCGCCAAGCGGACCGCCGCTGCGCCAAAACGCGTGGCGAGCCAACGATCGAACGGAGATGGAGAGCCGCCGCGCTGCAAATGCCCTAGAACTGTCACGCGCGATTCGAATCCTTGCTTCTCAATATATTCGCCCACTTGTTGACCGATTCCGCCAAGTCGTGGAACATAGATATCGTCTCCGCTGCGAGAAAATACCTGCTTGCCGCCTCGAGGCTTGGCGCCTTCCGAGACGGCGACAATGCTGAACAAATATCCCGCTTCGACGCGTCTACGCACTTCAGCCAGAATATTTTCAAATTTAAAGGGGAGTTCCGGTATGAGAATCACGTCTGCGCCGCCCGCTACGCCGGCATGCAGCGCGATGAAACCCGCATCGCGTCCCATCAATTCGAGGACCATCACGCGGTGATGCGACTCGGCGGTGGTATGCAGGCGATCAAGAGCCTCAGTGGCGATGCCGACCGCCGTGTCGAACCCAAAAGAAAGTTCCGTGCCGGATATATCGTTGTCAATTGTCTTCGGAACGCCAATAATCGGCGCGCCTTTCTTGTAGAGTTCGTGTGCAATGTGCAGGGTCCCATCGCCGCCCAGAATCAGCAGGGCGTCCATTTCGAGGCGTTCAATCCCCTTGATAATTTCATCTGAAACATCAATCAACGTTTCCTTACCGTCGCGCACGATCTTTCGCGCATAAGGGTTGCCGCGATTCGCCGCGCCGAGAATCGTTCCGCCGCGCGGGAGAAGCCCGCGCACTGAATCGATAGAAAGCGGAATAATGCCATTCGTCTCCACAAACCCATCGTAACCGTTGCGAATCCCAAACACCTCGCAATCGTATTCATAGATCGCCGTTTTCACCGCCGCGCGAATAACGGCGTTCAAGCCGGGCGCGTCGCCTCCGCCGGTGAGAATTCCAATTCGTTTCATAGACTCGCTCCTAATGCGCCCAATGATACCTTACAACTATTCTTGCGTTCCATCGTATTATTCCATATAATAAACGTCATGGAACAAACCGCCGCACAATCGAAAATTCGGAAAGCATCCCGCTGGTTCATTCCCATCGCGGCATTGTTGGCATTCTCAGCATGGTTCTTCATCGCGCCGCCCGGCTTACTCGGCAAAGCGGACGCCATCGGCTACGCCGTCTGCCATCGTATTAGCGAGCGCTCTCTTCACATTGGCGACCGGCAACTTCCGCTCTGCGTGCGTTGCACAGGCGAGTTCAACGCCGCAGCGATCTCGCTGATCTTCTTCGCGTTTGCCAGCGGAAAGAAAAGCGGTTTTCCTAATTGGAAACTCGGCGCGCCGCTCATCCTCTTCTTCCTCGCTTTTGGTTTCGATGGCGTAAACTCCTATATCTACCTGCTTAAACAGACCTCTAGCGCGGCGTTCAAGGATATTCCTACACTCTACACGCCCAACGCTGCATTGCGCCTCCTGACCGGTAGCGGCATGGGCATCGCGCTCGCATCAATTCTATTTCCCGCGTTTAACCAGACCGCTTGGAAAACTGTAGACCCTGAACGCGCTTTCAACTGGAAGAAACTTGTGATATTGATCGCTATCATCGCGCTCGTTGACCTGCTCATCCTCACGGAAAGCCCGTTTATTTTGTACCCCGTCGCCATCCTCAGCGTTTTAGGCGTCCTTGCGCTTCTCACAACTGTTTTCACAATGGTGTGGATGATGGCTATGCGACAAGAGAACGCCTTTCAACGTCTGACCGAAATGAAACTGCCTTTCCTTGCCGGGCTGACGCTCGCTCTGATGATGATTACCGCAATAGATTTGTTACGCTTCAACCTGACTGGAACTTGGGGAGGCTTTCCCCTCAACTAAACGCCCCGCAAGCGTTTTCGCTCTATCTTTTAGGAGAACAATTACTCATGGAACTATCTGGAATTTTCACCGCCTTCGGGCTTTCGGCAAGCGCCGGATTAAACGCTTACATCCCCTTACTTATCGTCGGTTTGGCGGCGCGCTATACCAATCTACTACATTTAAGCTCGCCTTGGGATACGCTCGCGAACCCTTGGATCCTCCTCATGCTCTGCATTTTAGTCATCATCGAAATGCTGGCAGACACAACGCCCATCGTCAACCATATTAACGATGTCGTTCAAACCGTCATTCGCCCGGCGGCGGGAGCCATCGCATTTGCCGCCAACGCCAACATCATCAGCGATGTGCATCCTGCAATTGCGCTGGGAATGGGTTTGCTCGTCGCCGGAACAGTGCACGTCGCTAAGGCGGGCGCGCTCCGTCCAGCTGTAACTGCAACTACCGCCGGCGCAGGAAACGTCCCGGTGAGCATGGCGGAAGACATCACATCCGCCATGTTATCCATCGTCGCCATCGTCCTGCCCATTCTCGTCGGAACGCTGCTGATCGTCGCCGGCGCGTTCATCATCTACTGGTTATATCGCCGCGCAAACCGCGCCACAACCTGATATAATTTTCTTAATCAATCTTATTACACAGGAGTAGAAATCATGAACGATCAAATGCCCCCAGTCGCCGAAGAACCCAAAAAGAAAAACACCACAATCATTATCGCTATTGTGGCTGTCGTGTTACTGTGCTGTTGTTGCGCCGCAATAGCCGCTCTCTGGCAGTATGGCGATCAGCTGATGCAAATGCTAGGCAGCTACTAGAATTATATACGTATGAAAAACCTCTGAAGTAGAGGTTTTTCATTTAAGCGCAAGCGCTGCAATTCTTTCAAGCCGTTCAATGCGTTATGCCGCAATTCATCGGTTAAATCCAGAGCGGCAAATTCATCCTCATCCAAAACAGTCTGCCTCCCATCCGCCGAAACCCATAGATCCAGCGCCAGGTCAACATACGAGACAAGCCCATCTTCGATCACCGCGGGTTTACCGATGTTGCAATACCAGCCTTTGAGAGCGCCATCGTCGCGATCGTAGATGGCGAAGATATTGTACCAGCGGTCGGAATAATAATATTCGACGAAGCGGTCGCCCTTTTTAAAGGTCACATCTTGGAACGGCATATCGTCGCGGGTGAATAAGGCTTCGACCACAACAGACGTATCGTCGCGGCGGATTTCGTCGCCTTCGTATTCGTACATCACCTCGCCTGCTGGATTCTTTTTCTGTACTTTAATCCGCAGGGCTGCTTCGCTTATTTTCATTCGAGACATTCTACCTCAACCCTCACGGAGATTTTTCCGCCGATCTTCGGCGCGTCTTTCAAGTAGACGTACAAGCCGTTATCAAGCGTGACTTTGTAGCTATCTTTTTGGAAGACTATATCGGCAACAACGCCATTCAACTCGTTGCCTGCACTCCGCCTCCGTCCAGCGCAGACGGTTGGTCGCGCCAATAAGCAGACACTCTCTCCTTCCAAGTGTTTGTGATCGCATCGGACAACAAACTCGCCTACTTCACTTCTCACCTTCCACTCGCTATTTTTTCTTTTCCCCTTCAGTTCGCCTTCAATCACATTCCCCAATCCCAAAAACTCCGCCACGTACGCGGACTGCGGGTTCGCCCACACTTCGGCAGGAGCCCCTGCGCGGATGATGTTGCCCTCATACAAAATCAACACGCGGTCGGCGATAGCAAATGCTTCTTCTTGATCGTGCGTAACGTAAATCGCTGGGATTTTCGTTCTCCGCAAAACAGAGCGCAGCTCATTCAACAACCCTTCGCGCAATGTTTTATCAAGCGCGCCAAGCGGCTCGTCAAACATTAATAAACGCGGGTGAATCGTCAAAGCGCGGGCGAGGGCAACGCGCTGTTGTTCGCCGCCAGAGAGATCGTTCACGCTTCGTCCCCCGAAACCTTTGAGGTTGACTAATTCCAATGAATTGGCTACGCGCTGGGAGATTTCGTCTCGCCCCATACGGCGCATTTTCAACCCGAAAGCAACATTGTCGTTGACGTTGAGGTGTGGGAACAACGCGTAATCTTGGAAGACCAAGCCAAAATCGCGGAGATGAGGCGGGGTTGAGGCGAGGTCGAAGTCGTCGAAGAAGATAGTTCCCAAATCAGGCGTTTCAAGTCCGGCGATCATTCGTAAGAGCGTGGACTTTCCGCTCCCTGACGCGCCAAGTAGACAGACCGTCTCTCCTTCTTCGAGGGTAAAGGAAATATTTTGCAGAAGGGGTGTATCGCCATACGATTTGGCAATAGAGGCAAGCGCGAGTATGGACATTTTAGAATTCACCCGCATTTGGAAATCGAGATTTCTCAACGAGCATAATGCTTATTGCCGTCAATGTCATGAGGATGGTTGCCATTGCCATGGCTTGACCGTAATTCAACCCGCCAGGCTGTGAGAGGAAACGCTGGATCGCAACGGGGATGGTCGGGTATTCGGGACGAGCAATGAGCAGCGTCGCGCCAAACTCGCCGAGGGAAATAGTGAACGCAAATGTGACAGCGGCAAGCGTAGCGCGGCGGAGAATAGGCAGGTCAACATTCCACCAGATTTCAAATGGCGACGCGCCAAGCGTCGCCGCGGCTTGACGCAACCGTTCAGGAATGGACGCGATGGCAGGTTGCAGCGCGCGGATCACAAAAGGCAATGCGACTAACGTATGCGCGAAAGGAACGAGCCACGGAGAAGCAAGCCACCTGCCATATGTAACGATGAACCCCAGCCCAAGCATCACGGTGGACGATCCCAATGGAAGCATGATCAGCGGATCGAGAATTTTCTCCAAACGCGTAGGATGCGCAAGAGCAAACGCGGCGGGGAATCCAAGGAGCAGCGAAAGGATCACGGTTGCGGAAGCGTATAAGAGGGAATTAAAAACTGCCTGCATGGGCGGCGCGTAGAATACCGATCCGCGGCGATTAACAAAAAGTTCCTCATAGTAATCGGTCGTGAAACCGTAATGAATTTCGCCGCGTTGACCGCGATCCGCTTCGAGACGGGTAAAAGAGCGAAACGGCAACGCTGCTAACGGAAGCGCGAAGCACACTGCGAGCAGCGAGCAAAGAGCGAACGTAAAAATTTTCTGCTTGAAATTATTAGGTTTATGAGCAGGCGCGAGACGCGGAGCGATGGAGTAGGAAGTGCGAGACGTCAGTCGCGAATAGAGGATGGAAACAAGCAGCGTGCAAACTAGTTGAATAATGGAAAGCAAAGCGGCAAGAGGCAGGTTGAACTGTCTGACAGTCTGAAAATAAATCTCCGTTTCGAGCGTAGAAAATTGCGCATCACCCAAAAGGAGAATAACGCCGAAAGAGGAAAAATCGAAAAGGAAAACGAGCAACGCGGCGGCGAGAATAGAAGGTCGCAGAAGCGGAACGATTACATTCAACCAAACGCGAAGCGGATCGGCGCCAAGGGAACGCGCCGTATCTTCCAATTTTGGATTGAGATTGGAAAGCGCCGCGCCGACAATACGGATAACAATGGCGACGTTATAGAAAACGTGAGCAGCCAGGATAAGAACAAAAGGCGAAGGATGAAAAGCGAAAGAGGAAAACGGAAAGAGAGAAGATTGGAAAGTGGAAAATAATCCGCGCGGACCAACAAGGGAGGTAAAAGCAGCGGCAACGACAACTGTCGGAAGCAGGAACGGCACAACGACAAGGGCGCGAAGCAAAGCCTTGCCGCGGAAGTCAAAACGAGAGAAGAGGATCGCAGAAGGAATTCCAAGGAACAACGTGAGCAACGTAGAAAGGGCGGCTTGGTAAAAAGTGAACCATGCGACGCGTTGCGCACTATACAAATTCTCAACGTTAAAGGTCGACGCAGAGAACGTAAGGAAAGATATTCTGGCGAGCGGGAAGAAAAAGAAAAAAGCCAGAAATGTTAGAGGAAGAATCCAGAGCGGCACGGTGGATAGATGCGCGCGCGCGCTTGTTGGTCTGCTGATATTCATGCTATTTCAGCATTACATTTGTCCACGCTTGAATCCACTCATCGCGGTGCGCGGCAATATCGGCAGGCGAAAGCGTTGCGGGTTGAGTCGGCGTTTGCGCATATCGGACGAACGCTTCAGGCAGCGCGGCATCAGGATTGATGGGATAAACGAACATTTGCAGCGGCAAATCTTCTTGGAATTGCTTACCGAGCATGAAATCTATAAATTTCTCGGCAAGGGCGCGATTCGTCGTCCCTTTGAGAATGCCGGCAAATTCGATTTGGCGAAAACAGGCATTGGGTCCGAGAATGGATGCAGTGGGAGAAGCCTCCAGCGGCGTCTCCGCATAGATCACCTCTGCGGCGGGCGAAGACGCATATGAAACAACCAGCGGTTGCGATCCTTTGCCGGAAGATGCGCTGAAGTTCACATAGTAAGCGGTCTCCCAGCCATCCACAACGACCGCGTCGTTGTCTTTCAGAGCTTGCCAATAGTCGGCGAATGAATCGCCGTAATGCGCGACGGTGGCGAATAAGAAGGCGAGCCCGACCGACGATGTGGCTGGGTTCTCCACCGCCAGCAGAGCGCGATATTCAGGCTTGGTCAAATCTTCCAGATTTTGCGGAACCGCCAAATTATTTTCGACAAAGTATGCTTTATCGTAATTAATGCAGACGTCGCCATAATCAACGGGAACAGCACGGTTGGAAGAATCAAGTTTAAACGCAGCGGGGATGTTTTGCAATTCAGGCGAGGCGTACGATTCGAGGATGTCTTCATCGAGCGCGCGAGATAGGAAGGCATTGTCCACGCCAAAAATCACATCGGCAAGCGGCGCATTCTTCGCCAGAATAGCCTTATTGAGCATTAACCCTGCGTCGCCGCTGGGCAAGAAGATCACTTTCGCGCCCGTCGCCGCTTCAAATGCGTTGACAACCGCTTCGCTCATGGCAAACGAGTCGTGCGTCATAATGACGAGCTCAGCGGGCTGCGCGGGCGTACAGGAGGAAAGTAGAAAGAGGAAAGCGGCGAGGAAGAGGGTGGAAAGTGGAAAGTGGGGATATTTCATGGGTTAACCTTTCGAGAGACAAGTTACGAGTTGCGGGTATGGATGATGAGCAGTAAACCCGATTCGATTTTGACGGATGCGGTGTCGGCGGTCATTTCGTTGCTGATGCCGCGCGTTTTTTCAGGATGCAGGGTTTCATCCTTGAGTTGCCATTTCAGGTTTTCGGTTTGGATTCCGTGAACGGGAACGCCCCATGGAATCAGCGAAATGAGATCTCCGCTTCTTCCGTAGACTTCAGCGCGGTTGCGACAAAATTGAAGCGCTTCAACGCCATCGTCGAAGCACATAGCATACGTCGCGCGTTTTAGATCGCTTAATAAGGCAATATTAGCAAGAGTATGATCTATACGACCGCCAAGGGCGGCGATGATGACGATCTCCTCGGGATTCAGTTCGATGGCTTTGTCAAGCGCAAGTTCGAGGTCGGTCTCGTTTTTATCGCGAGGAAAGAGTTCGATGGGCATATCGCTGGCTTTCACTTTCTGCCATTCCGCATCGGTAAGCGAGTCCATATCGCCGATGATCAGGTTGGGAGAAAGCCCCAAGGCTAAGGCATGGCGCGCGCCGCCATCCGCGCAAAGGATGAAGTCGTCATCTCGAAGAATAGCGCGGGCTTTTTCAAGATCGGGGAGGTCGCCGTTAGCGAAGATAGCAATGCGGTTCAATCAAAAACATCCTCTTTGCGGAGGATATTTAATGGATAAGAAGGTCCCTCCGCCAGCATGATCTGGATCAGGTAATTCGAGTTGAGCGCGGCTCGCTCCTCTCAGCCCCGCATCGTGGGGCGCCCCGTTTCGTTGTGAGATGGTTATAACGCTAATCGGTTCAGTTTGTCAACGTGAGAAAACGGAATGTCGGTTCGTTCATCCTATAGGCGCATTAGCGCACGCGCCGCCGCCACTCGTCCTTCATTTCAAGTTCGCTGGGGCTGGCGCCCGATTCGAGCGCAAGGAAATCGGTTAATAGCCGATTGAATTTCACGGTTTCATCGAGCATGGGGAAATGGCCCGATTCTTCTAGAATCACTTGTTGGATCATCGTAGAATTAATCCGCTCTTCGTCTGGAGCGACGATAGCTTGATCTTTTTCGCCATAGACAAACAGAGTCGGGATATTCAAAGCGCGAAAGCCGCTAAAGAAATTATCGGCGCGCAGCCCGTCTAGCGAGGCGGCAATGGCTTGCGAGTCCGCTTTAGAGGCGTCTGCGAGCGCAACGGCGGCATCTGGAGCGCCGCTCGCCAGCCAGTTCGCAAGATCCGCGGCAGACGATGACTGTAAGCGGGCGCTGACCGAGTCGTACGCTAGAGGGCAACTGATTGTCATCACGCGATCTACGCTGCGCGGAAAGCGCGTCGCAAAAAGCATGCTCACGAGCGCGCCCATGCCATGTCCAACAAAAGCGACCTTGCCAATGCCCATTTCAGCAAAGAAGCGATCGATCAGGGCGGCTTGCTGTTCAAGCGAATACCGCTCGGCATTATGCGCGGTATCGCCGAATCCCCACAGGTCCAGCGCGTATGCGCGGTACGAGGTAGAAGCGGTCTGCATGGAGGAAATCCAATACTTCCACGAGCCTACCCAACCGTGCAGAAAGACAACCGGGCGGCCCCGCCCGAGAGCCTCGTAATGCACTATGGAACCGTCAAGGATGATCGCGCTCAAATTATTTTCCGAATTTTGCCAAGATCGTTTTGATGCGGGCGGAGAGTTCGTCGGGGACGAAAGGTTTCAGTAAATACTCCTCCGCGCCAACGTCCATCCCTTGTTGAATTTCACTCTCTTGCCCCTTAGCAGATAAGAAGACAACAGGGATATCTTTCAGTTTTGGGTCAGCCTTCATAGCCTCGCAGGCTTCGTAGCCGGTCATACGCGGCATACGCACATCCATCAAGATCAAATCGGGACTGGATTTCGCGGCTAATTCAACCGCTTCCTCTCCGTTCGAGGCTGGGAAGACTTCATGCCCGGCAAAGCGCAAAGTAAAAGCCACCAGTTCGCGTATATCTCGTTCATCTTCCGCAATTAAAATCTTTGCCATAGTTCCCTCATTGAGCCTTATAAGCAGGCAAGGTGAAGGAGAACACGCTGCCTTCGCCCGATACGCCTGCGCTCTGCACCCAAATGCGTCCTTTATGCATTTCTATAAGTTCTTTGACGATTGATAATCCCAAGCCTGTGCCCGGCGTCGCCAGCACCAGCGGATGTTCGCCGCGATAGAAGCGCTCGAAGACGCGAGGTTGATCTTCCAGCGCAATGCCGACGCCGCTGTCTTTTACGTCCACTTGCACTTCGCGCCCATCGTTAACTGCATGAACGTTAACCATGATCGAGCCGTTTCTCGGCGTGTAGTTATAGGCGTTATCCACCAGGTTATCCAATATTTGACGGACGCGTTCCGCGTCGCCGAACGCCAGCGGCAACTTCTTCGAAGCGTCGAGCGAGAGCGCCACCGGCTTATCCTCTTCTTGCGAACGTCGCAGCATGTCGCTGATAACGTCCTCCGCCACTTCGCGCATATCCAACGCCTGCGGCGACAGAGTGATGCGTCCCGATTCAAGACGGGAAATATCCAGCAGATCGTTGACAAGGATATTCAACCGCTCGGTGTTGCCTTTGACAATATTCAAGAAATGCGTTTGATTCTCGTTGAGCGCGCCAGTCGCGCCCATCAGTAAAATATCCACATAACCGCGAATAGACGTCATAGGCGTGCGAAGCTCATGACTGACCGTAGCGACAAATTCCGATTTGAGACGATCCACTTCTACCTCATGCGTAATATCGCGGAAGATGGAGACCGTCCCAAGCAGATCGTTCTGCAGGATCACAGGCGCCAAGTGAACCAACACGACCAGCCCATTCTCCAGAGTGAGTTGTTCCGCAAATGTATCGCCTTGTTGATACGATGCCGGCGACTTAGACCATGTGTTAATAGTTTCCATCCAAGTCTTCGCCGATTTCCCGAATAAACCGCCAAACGCGTCAAGCGCTTGCCCAGTCACTTTGCCAGCTTCCAACCCTAAGATCTGCTCGGCGGAACGATTCAAGAATGTAATATGGTTATCCTTACCGGTCACTAGCACGCCATCTGCTACGGCTTCAAGAATCGCTTGCGAACGGCTCGCGTCCTCTTGTTCGCGGCGCAACATACTGCCCAGGCGTCCCGCTTGATCGCGAATCAGTTCGTAAAGATGCGCATTATTGATAGCGACCGCCACTTGGCCCGCAATCGCTCGCACTAGATTTAATAATTCAGGGCTGAAGAAGTTCGGCTTACGATGGAACACCATCAACACGCCGATAATATCTTCCGCCGCCAACAACGGTATCACGATCGCGCTGCGATGTTCGCGAGAGGTGGAAGCGGCTCGCACCCAGCGCGAATCGAGCAAAAGGTCGTTCACTAACGCAGGCTCGCGGTTCTTCAACACCCAGCCAGCCAGACCTTCTCCAACCTTCAAGGTGAAACCGCGCCCCCCGGTAGAGATGCGATCAGACAAGTAACCATAACCGGCGCGATAATGCAACAGGTTATCCTCCGCGTTGAGCAGCATAATCGTCCCCTGTTCGGCGCCGACAGCGTCGTTGAGCAAGGCGAGCGTACGATTCAGCGCGCGGTCCAAATCAAGGCTTGATGAAACTTCGGTAAGGATTCGCAGCAATGTTTCGGTGTTCTGTTGTTCGCGCTGTAACTGCGCAGTGCGCTCGATAACGCGCTGTTCAAGTTCTTGCGCCAGCCGCTGCGTCTCCTTAAATAACCGTCCATTCTGGGCGGCAATCGCCGCTTGATTCGCCAAAGTGCTGAGGATTTGCACATCGTCTTCCGTATAGACGGCGGGCTGATAACTTTGCACCGACAACATGCCGATCGTCCTTCCGCTTAATGTCATCGGCACCGCTAAAATGGACAGCGGGGTATCGTCGTCTCCAACGCGGACCATGTCGAAAGCTTCAGCCTGCTCGCGATTACGAATCAGAATCGGCTCGCCTCTCGAAATCACTATCCCGCTCAACCCCTGGTCGCGAGAGATGCGCATATTCGGCGTGCGGACATTGCCGTCCACGATATACACCGCTTCAATATCGTTCGCTTCTGTATCCAGCAACGTGATGACAAAGGCTTCCACCGGCATTAATCGCTGCGCCGCCTTGTGAACCGATGCGTACACGCGTTCGGGGTCCAGGTCGGCTCCGACTTCGTAGCTTGCCTGATTCAGTAAAGAAAAACGTTCCGCCGTTAACAATGTTGACTGATACAAGCGCGCATTCTCTAACGCAATGGAAGCTTGATTCATCAATGTGCGCGCCAGTTCGATCTCGCTCGCGCTGAAATGCTCCGCTTCCATACGATGGATAAAGACTAGCGCGAGCAAACTTTTTCCGCTAACGACCGGCAAAGCCAGTAAGGCTTTTGTCTCATCGCCTAGGAAATTCTTCAGCGGCAGCAGGTCCGCTTCGCTATCAGTCGAGCTGGTAGAAAAGATGCCCAACGACTCTTGCAAACGCTGAAAGATCGGCGCGTTGGGTAATTTCTGCGGCAATTTTGCATATGCGCGAGGAAAATCGTACTTCCACACCGGACGAGCGCGTTCAAAGACGACAACGGATGCGTGCGAAGATTTTAACGCGTCGAGCAGTTCTTGCGCCGTTAATTGGAAAATCTTTTCTTCCTCGAGCAAGCCGCCCAACGCAGACGAGAAGCGGTTCAGCAAGCCCAAACGATTGGAGCGTTTATCCAATTCTATAGCGCGAGTAGAGCTCTCCTCGTACAGACGCGCATTTTCCAACGCCGCCGCCGCCTGAGAGGCGAACGTTCTCGCCACCTGCATATGCTCGTGCCTATAGAAGTACGCTTCTTCTTTCTCAAGCGCAAATACGCCAACTACTTCGTT
>BQMV01000242.1 GCA_022181005.1 Anaerolineaceae bacterium
CGGATCTGATCGTG
This sequence comes from Anaerolineaceae bacterium, assembly GCA_022181005.1. Taxonomy (GTDB): domain Bacteria; phylum Chloroflexota; class Anaerolineae; order Anaerolineales; family Villigracilaceae; genus Defluviilinea. The sequence goes on from BQMV01000242.1 coordinate 15, forward strand.
GCGCTCAGCGCTTCGCAAAAGATCATTGAGGCGCGACTCGCCTCTCGCGACCGAATCAACATCGCGTCCGCGCAAGATGCGGAACTGCTGAATCAATTTATTCATGAATGGCTAGATTCCGTTCCGCCGGCGAAAATCCTCCGCATTGACGCATCTAACGAAAGCAAACATTATACGAAAGCGACGCAACGCCTGCTTGCCTGGGTCGCCGCGCTTCGTTCTCACCCCGCCGACCGTTAACTCCCGCTTGCAGATAGTTCAATTTTCCTGTATCCTTATCGCATATGAACGACGCCACTATTATCGTAATCAGCATCCTGTTGTTTCTGCTCATCTTGTTCGGCGGAACGGCGTGGCTGATCTTCGTCTATTTTCCGAAAAGAACCGCAGCGGTCGCCAACGATTTGGCAAACACGGTCAAAAATACCTTTGGGCTGACTCCGCAAGTGACTATCAATCAGAAGATCATTTCAAAGCGGACGAACGAGATCTTGCAACTGGCAATGATCGAACAAGATTACGACGTCGAATACGAAGCCAGCGATAAACGGTTAGGAAGCGAGAAACGCATCCAACTGCGCGGCATGTATCGCGCCAAGATCGGGTTCGATTTGCAAAAGAGTTTCAACATCGAAGTGCAACGCGGCAGATTCCTTAAGCCCGGACAGGTCACTTTGCAACTGCCCCACGCCGAAATCCTTTCGGTCGAGCCGTTGGACGTGCAAAAATCCTCCGCTTCGGGGCTGCTCAATTGGGTCACCAGCAAAGATATGGACAATGCCATGAAAGAACTCGGCGCGTTGGCGTTAGACAAAGCGAGCAAACTAGACATGCTCGCCGACGCCGAGAAACGGATCGAAACCCGGCTAAACGAGGCGTTGCTGCCAAGACTGGTTCGCTATCAACTCGCGCATCAAGTGCGCTTCCTTGAATTAGACGCCGGCGAAAACGACGGACAAGAGAACCTCATTTCTATCCCGACATCGTAATACTCTCCCTTCTCGAATCGTCTACACGACATGAATAATCCTAGAAAAATTTACCAAACCATCGAGCCCCAAACGACCATCGAAGGCGCGGGCGTGCGCTTATTGCGCTCCATCGCGCCCAAAGTCAGCAATCTATTCGATCCATTTCTGCTCTTCGATCATTTCGCCTTCAACAATCCGCTTGAAGGACCCTTGCGCGGCTTTCCCATGCATCCGCATCGCGGCATTGAAACCGTCACATACATGCTCGAAGGCTCCACCGCACACCGCGACAGCCTCGGCAACCAAGGTCTCATCGGTCCCGGCGACGTACAGTGGATGAGCGCCGGTCGCGGCATCTTGCATGAGGAAATGCCGCGCCGCAGCGAAAGTGGAAACATCTACGGCTTCCAACTCTGGGTAAACCTGCCTTCGCATCTCAAAATGTCTGAGCCGCGCTATCAAGAAGTGAACGCCTCAACGATTCCCACGTTTGAAAAAAATGGAGTCAAGATTCGCGTCGTCGCTGGGACGGTAGACGGAGTCAGCGGACCCGTCGAGGATATCGCCGCTTCGCCGCTCTATATGGACGTGGAATTGGCGCCAGCCTCCGAATGGCGTTTCCCCATCCCCAACGGACACAACGCGCTCGCATACCTCTTTCACGGCGAAGGCATTTTCGCCGATGAAATCGTAAGCGCTGTGCGCATGCTTCAATTTTCAAACCAAGGCAATCATCTCCACGTCAAGACCGAGAATAACGCCGCTCGCTTCATCTTAATCGCGGGCGCGCCGTTCAAAGAACCGATCGTACCTTACGGTCATTTCGTGATGAACACCATCGAAGAAATTCAAGACACTCTGCGCGAACTGCGCAGCGGAACTTTCGCGCAATAAAAAGGAGCCGACCTTGCAGATTATACAAATCTACAAGGTCTTTCATTAACAATGACCCAGGTTTTATTCGGCGAGCGCATCGGCAAACAAGGGCGCATACGCGTCGGTTGCGCGACGATCATCTGCGATGAGGACCAACGCGTTTTACTCACGCGGCGGGCGGACAACGGTCAATGGTGCCTGCCCGGCGGCGCGTTAGAGGCGGGCGAGAGTGTGGCAGAAGCGTGCGTCCGCGAAGCATGGGAAGAGACCGGGTTGCGGGTCCGCGTGAAGCGTTTGGTCGGCGTGTACAGCGATCCAAATCAATTGGTTGTATATCCCGACGACAATAAAATATTTATCGTCGCGTTGACATTTGAAGCGGAGGTTGTAGGCGGCGAATTGGGCTTGAGCGATGAAACGACCGAAGTCGGCTTCTTCACATTGAAAGAAATGGAATCGCTGTCTATGCTCGGCAATCATAAAGCGCGCGCCGAAGACGCGCTGTTGCAACGCCCGCAAGCGTTCATCAAATAAACCATAACGTACGCAAGTCGAAATCTTTTGCCGCAAATTCGCGGCTTGACTTTAGAATTTTACATCCATCTTATAAACACAGAGACAACGTTGTTAACTGCATTAAGCGCGCTCTTGAGAAAATATGCGAATGGTTGGCTCGCGCCGATGCTTCTCATCGGCGTTATCTTCTTTAATACGGTCGTCTTCTCAAACCAACAATCAAATTTAGCGGCAAATTCGGAAGGCGCTCGTCCGCTCGATTTGCTTTACGCGTACACGCCCCAAACGGCATACGCGCTGATCGCATCGTATGGCGAAGCGGGCCGTGCGGAGTATCGTCGTTTCGAATTGACGGTTGATCTTATCTATCCGATCGTCTACACCTTATTCTTCAGCCTCGCCGCCGCATGGCTCTTTCAACGCGGGTTTTCGTCTAACAGCGCGATGCAAACATACATCATTATTCCGCTCGGCGCTTGGTTGTTCGATCTACTTGAAAACTTGGGCATTGCGGCGATGCTATCCATCCATCCGCTTACGCCCGCTTGGTTGGCATGGACGGCGGCTGCAGCCACGTCGCTTAAATGGCTATTCGTCTTCGCCAGCGGATTATTGCTGCTGATCGGTTTAGCGGCAGCGCTCAAGAACGGTTTCAAAACGCAAACGTAACGCCGACTTAAGTCGGCGCTGCGCAATCGGCGCTGCGCAAAAAGCATTTCAATTTCCGAATTATAATCGGGGCATGGCTACTCTCTCCTCATCCGCTCAGAAAATTCAAGACCTGCTGACCTCGCTCGGATACGACTATATCGTGATCGAACACGCCGAGTCTACGCGCACGGCGCAAGAAGCCGCAGACCGCGCGGGATGCGAACTCGGTCAGATCGTCAAATCGCTGATCTTCAAAGGCAAACAATCCAACAAGCCGATCCTTGTCCTCACCAGCGGCGCGAACCGCGTGGACGAAAAACGCATCAGCGAATACGCCGGCGAAACCATCGGCAAAGCCGACGCAGATTTCGCGCGCGCCGTCACCGGTTTCGCCATTGGCGGCGTGCCGCCCATCGGCCATGTTGAGAAAATCGAAACGTATCTCGATGAAGATTTTCTGCAATATCAAACGGTCTGGGCGGCGGCGGGAACGCCTAATGCGATCTTCGAGTTGAAAACAGAAGACTTGCAAAAAATGACCGACGGAAAAGTCGCGCGCGTCAAGCCGTAAAGTCCATTCAGCCTGCCGCATTGGAAATAGCCGCTTCTTAACAAATGAAACCGAAAAACAACTTTGAAATTATCGCCGCTCGCATCGAACGAGAAATGAAACGCCTGCGCGTACCGGGCGTTTCGCTCGGCATCTATCACAACGGCAAAGAACGCACAGCCGGTTTCGGAGTGACCAGCGTTGAAAATCCATTGCCGGTCACTCCCGATACGTTGTTTCAGATCGGTTCGATCAGCAAAACATTTACCGCCGCCGCGCTAATGATGCTCGCCGAGCAGGGAAAGTTAAATCTCGACGCGCCTGTGCGGAAATACATCAAAGACTTCAAACTCAAAGATGAAAACACGGCGAAGAAAGCAACGACGAGACACCTACTCACCCACACCGGCGGATGGGTCGGCGACTACTTCAACAGCTTCGGCGATGGCGACGACGCACTGGCTAGAATGGTGAAAGACATCGCTAAACTTCCGCAAATTCAACCGTTGGGGACAATCTGGTCATACAACAACACCGGCTTCAACATCGCCTCGCGGATCGTCGAAGTCGTGACGAAAAAGACGTACGAGCAGGCGCTGCAAGAGATGCTGCTCGACCCGCTAGGCTTGAACATGTCGTTTATGTATCCCAGCGATATTCTCTTCACGCACCGCTTCGTTGTGGGACACCAAAAAATAAAAGGCAAGGTCGAGGTGGCGCGTCCGTGGGCGATTGGCAGAGCAGGCAACGGCGTGGGAGGAGTCGTCAGCACGGTCAAAGACTTGCTGAAGTACGCGCGCTTCCACATGGGGAATGGAAACAAAATCATCCAGCGCAAGAGTCTCAAAGCGATGCGCGTCAAACAGGTCTCGGCAGGCGGACGCGGCGACATGGGCATCGCGTGGTTTATCCGCTATGCAGGCGATCTTACCGCGTACGCGCACGGCGGCGCGACTCACGGTCAGCAGGCATATTTCTTCTTCATTCCCGAGAAAGATTTCGCGCTCGCCATCCTCACTAACAGCGATGACGGCGGAATAATCGGCGCGCAAATGTTCAACGCAGCGCTCGCTCTCTATTTTGGAGTCAAGCTCGAGGCGCCCAAGCCAATGAAGAATCCACAAGCTGGAAGTGAATTCATCGGGCGTTACAGAATCGGCGCCGAATGTTTTGACATTACAACGAAAGGCAAATATCTCGTTTATCATCACATCCCGCTCGGCGGATTCCCCACGCCCGATACGCCGCCGGGTCCTGCGCTGGCGCCGATGCGCTTCGCCTTTTACGACGAAGATCATCTCGTTGGCTTGGATGAGCCTTTCAACGGCGCGCTCGCCGACATCCTCCGAGACGAAAAAGGGCGCGTGAAATATTTCCGCGTGGGCGGGCGCGCACATTTGAAGATTCAATGAAATTCAACCGCGCGTCGAAGCCGCAAACAGCCATATTTCTTCGTTGCGCCTTGCTTGCGCGTTTCATGCTTTTATCGTAAAATGCGAAGTTGCGCTAAGCGTCAAAAATCGTCAACAATTAAACTTTGCAGCGCAGCGCCGATTCTGCGAAGAAAATATATATTACCGGAATAATTTATATGCAAAACCCCGTTCCACCCGCTTTATACGACGACGAGATAGACTTGCGCGCTGTTTTCCAAACGCTTTGGAAAGGGCGTATATTAATACTAACTCTGACTCTGGTTGCGGCGGCGACCGCTTATGCAATCAGCGCCTGGGCGCTTCCCAAGCAATACAAGACGACCGCCTATGTGTCGGTCGCGCTTCCCCGAGTTCAATACTTGACAAGCACAAGCGGACTTACCGTCAACCTCACCGCCGTCATTCCCGACGTCAAAGCTGTCCCCGATCTTATTAAAGAAAAAACAGTGCTGCGCAAAGTAACGGATGACCCGCGCATCACGCCGGCGATTTCCATCGAAACGCTCAGCAGACAAATCCAGGTAACGACGTTCGGAACGTCGCAATTCGGACTTCAAGTCACCGACTCTAATCCGCAGCGAGCAGCCGCCTTAGCCACCGTCTGGGCTGAACAAGCGGTGGACTGGATCGAGGTCAATTATGGGTTTGGCGGGTTTATACCCACGCTCGACGATCAAATCGTCATTGCAAAGCAGGCTTATGAAGAATCACAAACCGCGCTGGAAAATTTCGCGGCAATCGATCAAACGCCCATTTTGTCGGCTCGTCTGACCGCGCAGAACAATATTTATGCTTGTTTGGAAGGACAGGTCTTGCAAATCGCTGCGCTGAATCGCCGTCTAACGGACCTAAAAGAACAAATATCTCCGGTCGAAGAAACGATTTCTTTGACGCATGCCATCCTGCTTGAATCCATTAAACATGATTTTGATTCTATCGCTTCGTGCGACTCCACTGTTATATTGCAGCCTTCATCTGTCGTTGCATTGAATACTTCTGATACAAAAGAAACCTTATCCGTCATCGCCAGCCTGCAAGAGGCGCTTACGCAAAAGTTGACGAGCGCCAGCGTAACGCAGGAATTTTTAGAAGAACAGATTCCGCAATTAAGCGTCGAGCTGGAGCATGCAACATACCAACTCGACCAATATACGAAGCGGCGCGATCAAGCCGGCGCGCTCTACGATCAGTCGGCGTATCAAAAAACGTTATTGCTTCAACAAGGCGAGCGCACAGCCTATGTCCGCATTAAAGCGCAAACGCCCAACGTCGCTTCTGCGCCGAACTCGCCGTTAAATGCCGTCGCGGCAGGGGCTCTCGGGTTCATTGTCGGCGCAACGGCGGCGCTCAGCGCGGAATGGCGAAAAAAACACGGCGCCGAGGCAGAAGACAAGGTTTGATGGCGCGGGAATGAAATCGCCCTCGGAACTATTCGCTAGTTTAAGCGGTGTGTTCACCGGAAAGGGAATGAAGTCGGAACTGGCGAGAAACGGCGCCGGCAGTTTAATTTTAAAAGCCTTCGATATCCTCTTTTCGTTTCTGGTCACAGTATTGCTGGCGCGCGCGCTGGGGCGGGATAATTACGGGGTTTACTCTTATGTGTACGCGCTAGTCGCCCTCCTGGTCATTCCCTCTCAATTTGGACTACCGGCTTTGGTGGTGCGCGAAACCGCTAAAGCGTTCGCCACACAAGAATGGGGAGCGATTCAAGGCATTTGGCGCTGGGCGGGCAAAATCACCGCCATTTTAGTTATCGTTTTTACCTGCATAGCCGCCATCGCGCTCATCTTTTTCGGAGATCAGTTCAATCGCGAACAAATTCTTACGATGTTCTGGGGCTTGGCGCTTGTGCCTCTCATCGCGTTGGGCGAACTGCGCGGCGCGGCATTGCGAGGCTTGCACCGCATTATTCAGGGTCAAATCCCAGAGCAGGCGGCGTTGCCCGGCTTGTTCTTCTTATTTGTCGCTGTCGCAACCATATTCTTCCCATCTAGAATGTCGCCATCCCTTGCGATGGCGCTGCAAGTCGCCGCAGCCGCGCTGGCGTTCATCGCCGGTGCCTGGCTGTTGCTGGGCGCCGCGCCAACAGAAGTGCGCCATGCCCAGCCAATCTACAAGAGTCGCTTGTGGCTGGCTAGCGCAGCGCCGCTCGCCCTGATCGGCGGAATGCAATTTATCAACCGCCGAACCAGCATCTTGATTCTCGGTTTATTTGCCGACGCGGGGCAGATCGGCATTTACCGGATAGCCGATCAAATGTCGCTATTGGCATCCACCGGTCTGCTAGCCATGAATTTTGTCGTCGCGCCTCAATTCGCTCGCTTACACGCCATAGGCGACACGGAGCGTCTCCAAAAAATAACGACGATCAGCGCCCGCATCGTATTTTTTTTGACCTTAAGCGTATCCACGATATTTCTGACTCTGGGAAAACCGATCCTGGCGTTCGTCTTCGGAAGCGAGTTCGCGCCGGCGTACGCGCCGATGAGCATTCTTGTCGTCAGTCAGTTGGTCAATTCTCTGACCGGTTCCGTCGGAATGCTCTTAAATATGACCGGGCATGAACGAGAGACGGCGCGCGGCACAGCCATCGCCGCGGCAAGCAACATCGTTTTAAATTTTCTACTGGCTCCATTCTGGGGCGTTCGCGGCGCCGCCCTGGCGGCTGCGATCGCAACTTCTGCGTGGAACGTCATACTCCTATTAGCCGTACGCAAACATCTAAAAATCAACAGCCTGGCTATTGGATCGTTTGGAAAAACATAACATGATCGCCTCTTCCCATCCAGATCAGCCGCCTACAGCAGCCTCGCCATCGTGGCGCACAAGACCCTACTTGATCATTGGCGGAACGACCAAAGCGGCAACGACGTCGCTTTTTACCTATGTAGGCGCGCACCCTGAAGCGTGCATATCCAGCATGAAAGAGACGCGCTTCTTTTTAGACCGAGGCTATCCCTTAAAATCTAAATATCGTTTCGAGGATGGAATAGAGAAATACGCCGAATTTTTTCAACATTGCGATGCGGCAACGCGCTTATGGGCGGAAGCGACGCCCGATTATCTCTACTCCGCAGGAACGCCGAAAAAAATTCGGCAAACGCTAAAAGACGTACGCTTTGTTTTTGTTCTACGCGAGCCAAAAGCGCGGGTGGTTTCATGGTATCGTTTCGCCAGGCAAAATAACCTCCTGGCAGAGACGATAACGCTGGATGAATTCATCGCCTTACAGCTTGGCGATAAAGACCCAAGCCGCCTTCCTCAACACATGCGCGCCGTGGAGCAAGGACGATACGCAGTTTATTTACGTCCTTATGTTGAAACCTTCGGCAAAGAGCGTATTTCTGTGATCTTTATGGAAGAATTGGCGTTGAACCTTCAAAAAACGATGCGGGAACTTTGCCGTTTTACCGGCATAGACCCTGCTTTCTACGCCGCCTATAAATTTGAAACGCACAATCGCACTGTGAATATGAAGCAGCCTGCGATTCATAGCCTATATAAGAAAAGCAGTTTTTATTTAAAGAAAAAAGTGCACAATCGTCCGGCGATCCGTTCCCTCCTACGCAGGCTCCGGCTGACGCTTGAGCCGTTCTATATTAGATTAAACCGCAACTCATCGGCTGCCGAATCTGAAATGTCGCCGCAAACGGCGAACGCGCTCAATGCATACTATGAGCAAGCGAACAAAGACCTTGCGCGTTTACTCGGACGATCCTTGCCTTGGGATAGAGGATTCTAGATATGAACGATTTCTATAAAATCGACATAATGATTGTTGGGGCGCAGAAGGCGGGCACTTCCTCGCTGTTGCGATATCTGGGATCGCACCCTGCGATCTACGCTCATCCTCAGCGCGAATTTGCGCACTTTATCAACCCTGAACATCACGATAAAGAAGAGCGGCAATATTTCGACGCAGCATTTTCGCACAGACGGTCAAATCAACTTCTGCTGGCAAAAAACGCCATGTTGATGTACTCCGAGGCTGCGATCGAACGGCTGTACGCGCATAACTCCAGCGCCCTCGTAATCGCCTTATTAAGAAATCCAGTAGATCGCGCTTATTCCGCCTATTGGTTCGCTCGCAGTCACGGCTGGGAAAAGATCAAAACATTCGAGGAAGCGCTTCGCGCTGAACCGGAGCGCTTGCAAGAAGACTGGTACAAATGGCGGAATAACGCCTACTTATTTAACGGTCAATATGTCTTACACTTAAGGAATCTCTTTACGCGCTTCGGCGCAGAGAGAACTCAAGCATATTTAATCGAGGATCTGAAGTTGGATCCGCAAAAATTATTTCGTCAAATATTTAAAGCCGCTGGCGTAGACGACGCCTTCCAGCCTAATATATCGAGAAAGCATAATCCGTCCAGATTAGCGCGTTCTGAAAAAATCGCTCAATGGCAGGCTTCTCTCACAAATTCACAAAGCAATGTTAAGGATATTGTAAAACGTATTATCTCTCCTCAACGCATCCTGCAAATGCAAGACTACATCAAGCGGATAAACACCAGCGCAACCGTCCCTCCGCCAATAGCGCCCGAAACGCGGCAGCGGCTGATTGAACACTTTCAACCCTATAACGAAGAACTCGGCGCTTTGCTCGGCAGAGACCTGAGCGGATGGAATCGTATTTGATACTCATGAGGAAAACTGCGCTTTTTATTCTAGCCGCAGGATGCCTGATCGGCATCTTCACATCAATGACAAGCGCGCTCTGGGGAGTATGGGGGGCGGCGCTTAGCCTTGGTTTGGCTGGTTTGATTTTCGCCGCCATCATAGTTTGGCGGTTTCCCTACTGGGTTTTAATATTTTTAATCGTCTTTACCGTCGCTGAAGCGCTTATTCTCAAATTCATTCCGGGTCCCGAGCAACTTTATGCGGCGGCGCAACTTACAGGCGAAGCCTTGGTTTATTTAATGTTCGGCGCAACGCTGATCAAGACATTCCTATCGCACAAACCATTCCGCAAGACCTTTACGGACATACCTTTAGCGGCTTTTCTTCTGGGAGCGGCAGTCTCTATCGCGATCAACCAAGCGCCGCCTACCGCAAGCCTCTTAAACATCCGCTCCGCCATTCGATATATCGCCCTATTCTATTCAGTCGTCAATTTATCGTTATCTCAACGCCAGGTCTCTCAATTAATAAAAACAATTTTGGCAATGGGAGCGGCTGAAATTCTAATCGGTGTTGTGCAACTGGCGGGCGGAGCGCGTCTCTACTCCTTTTTCGCTCCCCGACAAAGCGAAGGGATACGGACATTTGCTACGCTTACGCAAGGACGCGAACTGGGGAGCGTTTTCGGCTCGTTAGGCGACACAGTCTACTTTGGGCTATTTATGTTAGTCATTCTGGCTCTTTATCTTAGCCCGATCAAAAAAATCAACCTCAGAACCTTGAGCGCGATCGCCGTCATTGTCGTCGCGATCGGATTCTCCTATTCCCGCGCTTCCTTCTTACTCGCCATTCTTATGATCATCGTTTGGTACGTTCAATTCTACAAAGTCCGCATCATCCACGCGCTCGTAGCCGGGGCGGCGTTTCTAGCGGTCTTCGCCTTAATCGCTCTCGGTAACGGCGTGAAGACAAACGATCAGGAATACATTAATCCCCGCTTCCAACGCCAAACTATCCTACAAAACATCACAAATTCATTCACTAAACAATATGTCGCTAACGCGCAAAAAAACCGTCTGGGCGAGTTAATTTGGGTTCCGCCAGTTGTGGCGCGAAACGCATTTTGGTTCGGATACGGTCCGGATCAGACGACAACAGTCAACCAGTTAAATAAGACCGATATTTCAAATCACTACGACCTTCGCAACGGCAGCGGTTTCGAAGACGTATATTGGGTGGCAATCTTCGCCTATTATGGCATAGCGGGGGCGCTGGCATTTATAGTTCTGTTCGCAACAGGGGTCGCCTCCGCTTGGAACATTGCCCACAGGACAGAATCGGCGCTGACGCGCGAGATCGCAACTGCGACCTACTGCCTTTGGGCGATTACGCCTATTCTTTTATTTTTCAATCGCGCGCTCGAATTTCGAGCCTTCTCGTTCTTCTTGTGGCTTCTGCCGGCATTAATGATAAACTTATTTGCTCGCGAGCGCCGCACTCTTCGGATAAAATCCGTCAAAGAGCCGGGGCGACTCTCGCCGGAGCATCTTCGGGTTTCTGGGAAAAACGGCTAACCGCCTTGACGGTCTAGCGTTATTAAACGATCAAAATAAGCGTTGAACAGGAAAGACAATACGTATGAGAAAATTCTTCAAAGCATTAAAGAATAAAATCAACTCCTTCACATACACACGCCAGGAAAAACGGCATTCACAGGTCGGCGCGCCCGAATTGTGGAAAATGAAACGGGATTTTCAAATCGGATTTCTGAAAAAAGAGCGTCTCAAGCCGGAAGACAGTCTCTTAGACATCGGCTGCGGAACTTTGCGGGGCGGCATCCCGATCATTGAATATCTCGAAACGGGACATTACTATGGAATTGAAGCGCGGAGCGAAACCTTAGAAGAAGGCCGCAAGGAGTTGGCGGAAGCCGGCTTGGAGCATAAATCTCCCGTTTTGGTCAGTTCCCCCGACATCTTAAAAGTCAACATCGAGAAACGCTTTGAATTCATCTGGTCGTTTTCCACGCTGATCCATATGACGGACAGCATCCTGTCCGATACTATCAAATTCGTCGGCGCGCATCTGTTAGAAACAGGCGTATTTTATGCGAATGTCAATATTGGAACGAGCGCGGAACGCACATGGCAAGGCTTCCCAGTGGTCTGGAGACCTATCGCGTTCTATCAAGAAGTCTGCGCGGCGCATGGGTTAGCGCTGGAAGATATGGGAACTCTCCGAGACTTGGGTCATACTTCTAAGATTGAATCGCAAGATTCTCAAAGAATGCTGAAAATCATTCAGGCTCATTAAGCCGTTTCTATCTTACAGGTCATAACAATTCAAAAATATCGCCTCTGGTCAAATCTAATACGCCCATTTTTAACGAGAACAATCTCATGCCGACCGTCTTAAGCGTCTCACAAAATTATTATGTCGCCGGCGGCTCGGACCAGATGTTCTTTCTCACCAATAATCTTCTGTCTGAAAGAGGGAATACCGTCATTCCGTTTACCGCGGCAAGCCATAAAAACGCCTCCACTCCTTGGGCGGACTACTTCCCGCAAGCCGCAGACTTTCAACGCGCTAACGTACGCGACCTCGGGGTGTACGTCTACTCGCCCGCCGCTGCACGGGCTCTGCGCCGCCTGATCGCTACACAACGCCCCGACATAGCCCACTTGCATATCTACTATGGGAAATTAACTACTTCCATTCTTCGTCCTCTCAAACAAGCCGGGATCCCCATCGTGCAGACGCTTCACGAGTACAAGACGATCTGCCCGGTCTACACACTGGTATCGAACGATACGATCTGCGAAGCCTGCGAAGGAAAATATTTTTGGAGAGCCTTGCCTCGCAAATGCAACCGCCGCTCTCTTGCGCGCACTTCGCTGAGCGTGGTCGAATCGTATGTGTCTGAATGGAATGGGGCGAAAACTCAGATTAACCGCTTCATTGCTGTCAGCGACTTCGTTCGGAAAAAAGTGATTCAATACGGCGTCCCCGCGCACAAGGTCACAACTATTCGCAACGTCATAGACGCTTCTGCTATTCGACCCTATAATAAGCTGGGCGAATACTTCCTGTATTTCGGCCGCTTGGAACGCGTCAAAGGGCTACTGACTCTCTTGAATGCCGTCGCCCCGCTCGCCCATACTCCGACGTATATCGTCGGCGAAGGCGCCCTCAAGCCCGAATTACAAAGGCAGATTGAAGAGCGCGGCTTGTCGCACGTTAAATTACTCGGCTTCAAAACCGGCGCAGAACTACAAGAGCTTATTCAACACAGTTTATGTACAATCCTGCCCTCCGAATGGTATGAGCCGTGGGGCTTAACCATCCTTGAAGGATTCGCACATGCGCGCCCTGCAATTGGAAGCCGTATCGGGGGCATTCCCGAAGTTATCACAGACGGCGCAGACGGCTTTTTATTCGAGGCAGGCAACGCGGAAGAGCTCAGGGAAAGATTAATCTGGCTGGCAGATCATCCCGCGCAAGCGCTCGAGATGGGTCGCACGGGGCGCGCAAAAATTGAGCGCGACTTCACACCGGATATCTATTACGAACAATTAATGGAAGTGTATCGTCAGGCGCTGCAAAGCGCATGAACCGCGCCAGACAACTAAGATTTACGCCTACTTTAAGGAGAAAGTTTTGATCGCTGAATTAGACTCGCTTTACATAAAAACCCGCCCGCACAAGGCTTATACGCGCCTTATAAGTCATTTATTCTTCCAAGGACGCTTCTTGACTTCTAATCACCGCTGGTTGAATTCATTCCTCCGCGCAGAAATGACTTTAGCCGCCGCCTTGCCGCAGTTGAAATCCGCGCGCAAACCGATCTTCATCATAGGCATGGGGCGCAGCGGCTCGACGATCTTGGGAAAGACGCTCTCGATGCACCGCGAGGTTGGTTTTCTCAATGAGCCTAAGTTAATCTGGTTCACGGTTGATTCGCGCGACGACATCAACGGGAATTTTTCTCAGGGGCTGGCGCAATTCAGGTTTACGGCGGACGACGCCCTTCCCGAACGAAAGAGAACGATTGAACGCATCTATGGCTTTTACCGCGCCGCAACCGGCGCGACCCGCATCGTAGACAAATATCCCGAGATGATCTTCCGCATCCCCTATCTTCAGGAACTCTTCCCAGATGCCCGTTTCATTTTTTTGATTCGCAACGGATGGGATTCTATCTACTCGGTTGCTGCATGGTCCAAACGAAACAGCAGGCGCGTGGACGACGTTGTCGAAGATTGGTGGGGCGCAGATCGCCGCAAGTGGAAATTCATGACGGATCAGCTTGTGCCGGCCGATCCGCTCCTTTCCGCTCATCAAGCCGAGATCGCGCAATTCACCCGGCAGGAAGATATGGCGGCTGTCGAATGGACGATTAGCGCCCGCGAGGGACTTAAGTGGTTGAGTAAATTGCCCGAAGCGGTTCATCTCGTTCGCTACGAAGACCTGGCCGAAAAACCGGTCGAGACGTTAAAATCTCTGCTCGATTTCTGTGAACTGTCGGACGACGCGGTATTTTTGAATTACGCCCAGCAAACGCTCGTGCCGGGGCGGACGCACGATGCCCGGATCGAACTTTCGCCGGCGATTCAGCCCTTATTCCTGCAGGCTATGGCTGAATTCGGCTACTCAACCAGCGCCGAATCTAGGAGCAAAAAGTAAGCGGATGGATAAAAGAATCATATTCGTCGTCGGCAACAGCCGCAGCGGAACGACTATGCTGGGGCGCATTTTTGGGCGCGCTCCCGAGACATTCACGTTTAACGAACTACATTTCTTCGAGCAGATGTGGCTGCCGACGCTTCCCGCCAAAGTTATTGAGCAAGAGGCAGCAATTGACTATATGTCGCGCCTTATGGCTGTTCAACGCGATGGGTATTTTGCACGGCTTGACGCTGACAAATATCGGTCGGAAGCGACTGAACTGATCAAGACGAATTCTGGCGAATGGAGCCCTCCGCGAGTCTACGCTCTCTTCGTTGCGTATGAGGCTGGGCGTCATGGGAAATCAATCGCCTGCGATCAAACGCCGCGCAATGTGTATTTTATCGGGGAATTATTGGCGTACTATCCTCAAGCGCAGATTGTACATATCATCCGCGATCCTCGCGACGTTTTGCTGTCTCAGAAGAATCGCTGGCGGCGGCGAAACTACGCCAGTAAGATCTATCCATTGAGAGAGTCCATCCGAACCTGGGTCAACTATCATCCCTTGTCTATCAGCCTGTTATGGAAAAGCGGCATTAATGCCTGGCGAAAGTTTGAGAATCACCCGCGAGTGCATTCCCTGCGTTTCGAAGATCTACTCGAAGATCCCGAACGAACCATCCGTCAAATTTGCGAACGCATTAACGTCGAGTATATTCCTCAGATGCTCGAAATTCCTCAAATCGGTTCCTCGCACGGCGTGGATCATCAAGATCATCTTGGCGTGAAAAAAGAGAACGCTGGACGTTGGCAACATGCGGGCAACAAGGATATTGCCGATCTATCCATATGCCAAAGCGTTGTCAAGCGAGAAATGGTCGCATTAAATTATTCGCCGGAAGAGTTCTCGATTAATCCTCTGACCTACATTTGGATCGCGGCGCTGTGGCCCATGAAGAACTTATTGGCGGTTGTCTTGAATGCGCAGAAATCTCGCAGCCTGCTCGATTTCATCCGTCGTCGGCTAGGTTAATAACCTCCAACGCAAACCGCTCGAGAGCAATCGCTGAAGCAGCATGGTCAAACCGACAACCCAACCCTTTCCGATAATTAACAAGGAATTCTCCGATGAATTTCGTTTCTATTGAGTTCGCCTATCTTTTTTCTGTAATCTTCATTTTGCTATTAATTCTCCGCTCGCCTTTGATCCGGAAAATTATCATCCTTTCCGCAAGCTGTATTTTTTACGCGTATTGGGATTGGCGCTTCCTGGGACTGCTTATCTTTGTCACCGTTGTAGATTACTATATTTCCAGACTTCTAGCGCAGGCGACAGATCAACGACGCAGGAAATTCCTTTTGCTCGCGAGCGTAATCCTCAACTTAGCGGTGTTGGGCGTTTTCAAATATCTGAATTTCTTCATAGACAATTTCGATTATCTATTCTCAAGCTTCGGGGTAAATATTTCCCATGTGAACATCCTTCTGCCGATCGGAATCTCCTTTTACACCTTTGAGACCCTAAGCTACGTTATAGACGTTTACCGCGGCGACACGGAACCAGCGCACTCCCTGCTCGATTACGCCGTATTCCTGACGTTTTTTCCGCGCCTGGTGGCAGGACCCATTATGCGCGCAAGCCAGTTCCTGCCCCAGCTAGAACGAGGCGTTGAAATCAATCCGCCCAACTTTGTCGCCGGGGCGCAATTGTTTGCGCAAGGTCTCTTCAAGAAGACGTTGATTGCAGATCGGCTATCCCTCGGCGTTGACATGATCTACGCCAATCCCGCTTTGTACGCGCCCGCCTCCGTTTGGATGGCGATCTTCGCCTACTCGATTCAGATCTATTTTGATTTCTCCGGCTACAGCGATATGGCGATAGGCATCGCCAAGATGATGGGATTCGATCTGGCTCAAAACTTCCATATGCCCTACGTCAGCCAATCCATCACGGAATTTTGGCGGCGCTGGCACATCTCGCTTTCCACCTGGCTTAGAGACTACCTCTATATTCCGCTTGGAGGCAACCGCAAGGGGAAAGTTCGCACATATATTAACCTGCTGCTCACCATGTTATTGGGAGGATTGTGGCACGGCGCCAGTTGGAACTTTGTAATTTGGGGTGGGCTTCACGGAATCTATCTGGCAATCGAGCGCTTATTTGGCGTCAAGGTTGACGACGAACGGCCCTTCAACTGGATCAAAGCCTTTCTTCTCTTCATCCTTGTAAGCATTACCTGGGTGTTCTTCCGCTCCACCTCGCTGGAAACGACCGGAATCGTTCTGTCAAAATTGTTCTTCCTTTCGAAAGGCGGGCTTCTGTGGGCGCCAAACTCCGCCCTGATATTTGTTTTCATTATAATCGTTGGCGGATGGTGGATGAGACGGAAGAAATTTGAAATCCCCGTATTGACTCTCGATAAGCCCTACGCTATCCCGCTTCTAGCGGTGGAATATTTTTGGATTTATTTGTTCTTTCCGGCAAACATCAACCCCTTCATCTACTTCCAATTTTAAGGAATTCTTCGATGCCATTTAATCGTCAACGTTTTATCAAATATGCGCTTCAATTTGCAGGCTGGACGTTTCTCTTT
>BQMV01000243.1 GCA_022181005.1 Anaerolineaceae bacterium
CCGAATGCGTTATCTGAAGACGATTTTCATACATTCGGCGTGCTTGCCAACCAATTAACCGTCGCGCTTGAAAATGTGCGTTTACTGTCCGAAGCACACGCCGCGACTTATCAAGCGGAAACAGTCTATAACGAATTTATCCGCACGCAATGGCAACGAATAAGCGAGCAAATGGACTACCCCGGCTTCCGCTATAACGACGGTCGCATTGAGTTGTTGGAGCCGGATAAGGGAACGTCGGTCGCCGCGCCAGCCGGCGGCGCAACCGATCAGCGGCAAGGACAGATCACAGTGCCGGTAAAATTGCGCGGAGAAACCATCGGCTTGCTGCAAGTGGAAGCGCGCGATCTCGCTAGAACCTGGCAAGCGGATGAGATCGGCTTGATCGAATCGGTAGCCGAACGCGCCGCCTTCGCGCTGGAAAATGCGCGCTTGTTCCAAGACGCGCGACGGCGCGCTGCAAAAGAGCGCATGATCGCCGAAGCGACGACCCGCGTAAGCGGCTCGACCAATATCGAAAACATTTTACAAGCGACCGCCGCCGAATTAGAGCGCGTACTCGGCGGTTCTGAAGTGCTGATTCGATTCAACGACAAGGATGCGACATGAGTCGGTTTCAAATTGAAGCGATCATCGCCGTTCTCGTTCTCGTCGCGCTTATAATCGCCGCTTTACGCATCTCGCGACGTTTAAATGCCAGGAGCCTGCGCGCGCGAGTCGCTATCGGCATTCTATTCACCGGCGGCATCGCTGTCGGATTTTTGGCTTTCTATGCGTTCAACAGCGCCACTCAGATCATCAACTCGCTCTCAGATCGGTTCGAAGCCAACGCACTCCATCTCACGGAAGAACAGCTAATCGCTTCAATCAACGTAGAAGCGGATAAAGCCGATCGTGTTTTCGAAAAAGCTGAAGACAACGTTATAGAGCTTGCCGCGCAATGGAGCATGTTAATCGCCGAGCAGGAAAAACTCGGAGTCGGCAGTTACTGGAACGCAGAGAACGCTCTCACTCAGTTGAAAGATGGGCAATACGGCAACTCGACACAAGATGCTTCGTCGGCGTATGTTCCGCCGAACATAGCGATTGACGCGAAAACGATTGACGGCTTAAACGCCTCGGCTTATCTGGATTTCTCCGCGCCGTTCACGCTCGAAGCCAACCCGCAACTCCTCGCCGTATACGCTATCGATACGCGCGGAATCACGCGCTATTACCCCAACATTAATCTCGCCGCCGTTGTGCCGCCTGGCTTCAACCCTTCAGAACGCCCGTATTTCAGAATTACGTCGCCGTCTTATAACCCGTCAAGAACGCCGCGCTGGGCAATTCCTTATATAGACGCTACCGGCGCAGGCTTGGTCGTAACTATCGCCGCGCCTGTATACAATCGCGACCTGTTTCAAGGCATCGTCGCGGCAGACATGAAACTCACAGCCATCACTGAGCAAATCGAGCAGATTAAGATCGGGCAAAGCGGATATGCTTTCATGCTCGACGACGCTGGGCGCATCATCTCCATGCCTCAGGCTGGCTTCGATCTCTTCGGAATCAATCCACAAGCCATCAACCCCGATGAATATTATAAACTCACCGTTTTTGGCAAAGGATCGTTGGACGTAAGACGCGTCGTCAACCGCATGGCGGCTGGAGGACACGGCTTAATCACAATTTCAGTTGACGGAGTCGAGACTTATTTTGCGTTCGCTCCGATTAAAACAACGGGGTACAGCATCGGCGTGGTCGTTCCCGTCGCTGAGATGCAAAGCGCGCTTATCGCTTCGAAAGCCGAGACAACCGCTCAAATTCAATCGGCGACGCTTCTCGCAACGATCATTTTGACGGCATTGCTATTAGCCGCGATCGCGATCAGCCTCCGCATCAGCGAACGTATTGCCACGCCGATCGTTCGCCTGACCGAAACCGCCAATCAAATCGTCGCCGGAGACTTAGCCGCGCAAGCGACAGCGACTTCAAAAGACGAAATCGGCGCGCTCGCTAACGCCTTCAACACAATGACAAATCGCTTGCGCGAAACACTCGGCAGCCTCGAACAGCGCATCGCGGAACGCACCTCCGAGTTGACGTTCGCCAACGAACAAAGCCAACAGCGCGCCGCTCAGCTGGAAACAATCGCCAGAGTGGCGCACGCGGTCGGCTCCACGCGCGACCTGAGCGCGTTGCTTCCGCAAGTAGCCGACGCTATCAGCAAGCAGTTCAATTTCTATCACGTTGGAATTTTCTTACTCGATTCCCGCAAAGAATACGCGGTGTTAAGCGCGTCGAATAGCGAAGGCGGGAAGAAAATGCTGGCAAACCGCCACAGGCTCAAGGTCGGAGAGACCGGTATCGTTGGTCATGCAACCGGGACAGGAAAAGCTCGCGTCGCTCTCGACGTCGGCGCAGACGCCGTCTTTTTCGACAACCCCTTCTTGCCCGAAACGCGTTCCGAGATCGCCCTGCCCTTGCGCGACAGCAACGGCGTGATCGGCGCGCTCGACGTGCAAAGCAAAGCGCCGAATGCCTTCGGCGAACAAGATATTAACACGCTTGAAATCCTTGCCGATCAAATGAGCCTCGCCATTCAAAATGCAAGCCAATATGAAGAGACCAGAAAAGCGCTCGCCGAATCGGAGACCCTCTCGCGCCAACTCACTCGAGCAGGGTGGAGCGAGTTCGCAAAAAGAAAACTCCTCGGCATTCGCCATTCAGGCGCGCGCTCAACAATCTTGTACGCAAATAGAAAAGGGGACGATACAGAAGCGAGCCGCAAAGAAACCGCTCTCGGGCCGCGCGAGTCTTCCATCTCAATTCCGCTCAAGTTGCGCGATGAAGTTATCGGTTCGGTGGATGTTCGCGCAGCAGGCAATCGCCGCTGGGATCAAGACGAAATGGACATCGTCAACGCGATCGTCGAGCGCGCCGCATTCGCGCTTGAGAACGCGCGCTTCCTCGAAGAAAGTCAGAAGCGCGCGGCAAAAGAACGAGTGATTGGCGAGATCGCATCCAAGATCAGCGCCAAGAACACCGCTGAAGAACTGATCAAGACTGCGGCGCTCGAACTAAGCCGTTCTCTGCCCGGCGCCAAAGTAACGATTCAATTCAAGGAAGGTCAGGAATCGGAATGATCCGTAAATTCTTCAGCCCGCCCATCTTTGAGACCGAAGAGGACAACTCTCGCGCAAAGTTTCTTAACAACTTTATCTGGGCGTCTATTACGCTCCTTACGCTAGCGACGATTCTGTACATTGTCAATCCCGGCGATCCATACACCGTGCCAATTCTGTCGGCGCTGATCGTTGTCTTGTTCATCGCTTTCTTTATGCTGAAACGCGGCAGAATTGCCGCCAGCGCCTGGACTAGCGTTATTCTGCTATGGATCGTTGTCGGTCTCGAATCGTTCGTCAGCGACGGCGTAAGAGATTCGCTGATCCCAGCCTACATCGTCGTAGGCTTACTGGCGAGCATTGTAATCGGGCGCGGCGTCGGCAGTCTCTTCATATTACTAAGCGTTCCGATGTTCTTTCTGCTTGCCTGGAGCGAAACCGCTGCCATTATCAACCCGGTCCTCTCCAAACCGCTCAACTACGCCAGAGATACCGGCTTCGTATACATCGCTATTACTTTTCTGATCTATTTCAGCACGACCATTCTCAGAGACGCGCTCGCTCGAGCGAAGAAAAGCGAAGAAAGCTTAAGCGCGTCCAACGAATCGTTGCACAGCCTCAATCAGACGTTGGAAAAGCGCGTCATCGCCCGAACCGAAGAATTGGAGCAAGCAAACCTCCGCTTTCAGCGCCGCGCGCGACAATTCGAAGCGATCGCTCAAGTGGCTAAAGCCGCCGCCGCCAATCAAAATTTGGAAGACCTCATCTCTCAGCTTGTAAACGTCATCAGCGAGAAGTTCGGGTTCTATCATGCAGGCATTTTCTTGATAGACGACAATCGCGAATACGCAGAACTCCGCGCCGCCAACAGCGACGGCGGCAAGCAAATGCTGGCGCGCAACCATAAATTGCGCATCGGACAAACCGGCATCGTCGGCTATGTCGCCGCCGCCGCCGAAGCCCGCATCGCGCTCGACGTGGGAAAAGACGCAGTCTTCTTCAACAACCCCGACCTTCCCGACACGCATTCAGAAATCGCCCTGCCGCTCATATCCGCCGGGTTAGTCATCGGCGCGCTCGATATCCAAAGCCTAGACGCCAACGCGTTCAACGAAGAAGATGTGGAAGTCATGCTCACGCTGGCAGATCAGGTTGCTACGGCGGTGCAAAACGCCCGCTACTACGAATCGACTCAAGAATTGATCTCGGAAGCGCAAAGGATGGCTGGAACGTATCTGCGCGATGCATGGCAAATACTAAAACCACGAGAGCGCGCTTGGAATTACATCGCCGAGGGAGACGCAATCAAACAATCCAGCCAACCTGTAGATGTTGCGCTTTTCTCCGCGCTAACGGACAATGCGCAATCGGCTGAGCCGCCCGACAGCGGATCGAATCTTGCAATCCCGATCCGTGTCGGAGGAAGCGTCGTCGGAGTTGTGCGCCTTAACCTAAACGCCGATCACGCCTGGACTTCGGACGAAGCGGACATTGCAAAAGCTGCCGCCGAACGCCTTTCACTCGCGCTGGAAGCGGCGACCTTACTCGAAACAACGCAAAGGCGCGCCGCAGTCGAACGTTTAACTTCGGAGATCACCGGCAAAATCGGCTCGTCCACACAATTCGATTCGATCTTACGCGTCGCCGCCGAAGAACTAAGCCAAGCGCTGGGCGGCTCGGAAGTGCTGATTCAACTTCAGACGGCGGATAAAAACCCTGATTCCGCTCGCAGAGAAAGGAAGTAGCGATGCGATCATTTTTCGTCAAATTATTTGCGGCGCCGGTATTTGAAGACGATCAGGAGAAAACGCGCGCAGCTAGATTACTTAACGCTATTTTGCTAATCGTCATTATCTTTACAATAATAGCGACAGCGCCTCTTTTTTTCCTCGCGAGTCCGTCTGACAAGCAGTTATTCCTTGCGTTCTTTCTGCCAACAACGGCGCTTAACATCATCGCATTGTTAACATTGCGACGCAGACGCGTTGCCGCCGCATCCTACTTGTTCCTCCTTAGCGTCAGCCTGTCAATCTTTTCCGCCTACGCAACAAGCGGCTCAGGAAGCGCTGTATCGCTCTTGGCGATCGGTCTTATCCTGGTTTTCGCCAATATGTTCGTCAGCGCACGCGCATTCCTTCGCATAATAACGCTCGTCGTAATCATCACCTTCGCGCTCTCTGTAGCGCGTTCTCGTGGATGGATGCCTAGTATTTTTCAACCGCCTGCCGGCAATCCAGTTGGCGACTGGATCGCATATTCGCTTGTGCTCTCTCTGGCAGGCATCGGGATGTATCTTACATCTCGCAATATGCAACAAATGTTGGAAACATCCATAGCCAATCGCAAAAAACTGCAGGCGACAAATGAAGAACTGACAGGCTTGCAAGCGATTCTCGAGTCTCGCATTCAGGAGCGCACCGCAGCTTTCTCTACCGCACGCAGCGAAAGCGAGCGCCGCGCCAAAGATTTGCAGACCATCAGCGAAATCTCACATATCGTTTCCAGCGAGCAACGGCTCGACATTCTTCTGCCGCTTATTGCTCACATCGTAAGCGAGAAATTTAATTTCTATCATATCGGCATCTTTCTGCTCGATGCCGCCCGTCAGAATATTGTTTTGCAAGCCGCCAACAGCGAAGGCGGTCAGCGCATGTTGGCGCGCGGGCATCGTCTCAAACTCGGCGAAGGCATCGTAGGAAACGTCGCGCAAACGGGAATCGCCCGCATCGCTCTCGATGTAGGCACAGACGCTGTTTTCTTCGACAATCCCGATCTGCCCGCCACCCGCTCCGAAATGGCTCTCCCGCTCAACATTAAAGGCGAAACCATCGGCGCGTTAGACGTTCAAAGCGTACAAGCGGGCGAATTCAATGAAAACAACCTCAATACGCTCAGCATCCTCAGCGCCCAGATCGCTATCGCTATCGAAAATGCGCGGCTGTTGACGAACGCTCAACAAGCGCTCGCCGAAGCGCAGGCTCTTCACAGTCAGTATTTACAACAGGAATGGAGAACTTTCCGAAGCAAAGCGGCAAGCATTGGCTATTATCAATCCGCGCAAGGCGGAGAGGCGCTCGAAGCGCCGTTCAACACAGATGCGATTAACGAAGCCATAAAACGCGGCGAACTTATTCTCGACGACGATAACCCGCGTGTCGAACCTGCCGTAAGCGCGCCTCTCAAACTGCGCGGCGAAACCATTGGCGTGCTAAACGTCAAAGCGCCCAACAAGGGCTACCAATGGAGCGCAGATGAGATTAATATGATTCAGGCTGTCTCTGAAAGGCTGGCGGTCGCGCTCGAAAGCGCACGATTGATCGAAGAGACCAACCGCCGCGCCGAGCGCGAACGAGTTGTGGCGGAGATCACCGGAAAGATACGAAGCGTAAACGATCCTCAGGCGATGATTCAAACCGCGCTGGCGGAGTTAAAGTCCGCGCTCGGCGCCAGCCGCGTTCAAGTCGTCTCTCCTCCCGCCAACGGCGGCAAAAAGGATACATAACAGTCGAGGGATTATGCCTTACACAATTGCCATTTCCAACGAAAAAGGCGGCGTCGCCAAAACAACCACTACGCTTTCGCTCGGAGCCGCGCTGGCGGAATTTAAGCATCGCGTCTTGTTAATTGACCTCGACCCGCAAGCGAATCTGAGTCTCGCGCTTGGGCTGGAAGCTGGCGAATCAAAGGTCACTTCGGCGAACGTCCTTATAGACAACGCGCCGATCCAATCCGCGATTCGCAAAACAGACGTCGCCAATCTCGATCTCGTCTCGTCCAGTTCGCGCATCGAAAGCGCCGAGCAGTATCTCCCCATGCGAAGTCGTTACTTACAGACATTGCGGCAAGCGCTTCAGGCCGGCAAACTGGAATACGATTACATCCTGCTCGATTGCCCTCCCGCGCTGGGTGCGATTACCCTGAACGCACTCTCCACCTCCGATTTGCTCGTCATCCCCACGCAAGCGGAATATTTCTCAGCGTACGCGCTGCGCAATATGATGGGGTCGATCCGCCGCGTTCGGCAAGAAAGCAACCCGAATCTCGCCTATCGCATCCTAGTGACTTTGCTAGACCGCAGAAACCGCACGCATCGCAACATCTTCGAACAATTACAAGCCACGTTCGGACAAGGCGTGTTTACCAGCGTCATTGAAATAGACACAAAACTTAGAGAAAGCCCCATCGCGGGGATGCCGATTACACAATATCGCCCCACAAGCCGCGGCTCGCAGCAATATCGCGTCCTCGCCCAGGAGTTAATTGAGTATGCCAAAGAAGAAGTCAGCCGACAAACGGCTTGATCAATTATTCAAAGACGTTACGCCGGAAGAATCTTCCTCCAAGGCAAAGCGAGCGTCGCGCTCCAAGCCGGTGGAAGAGACCGAAGTCGCGTCTCCGCCGCCAGTCCCAACGCGATCGGCAAGCGCTCCCGCGCCGACGATTCCGATCGCGCTATTTCAACGCGCTCCTAAAACCGAGAGTTCAATTTCCGTTGATTTCCAAGTAAGCCCCAACAACTGGGCGACTCTACAGGCGTTGGACGAAACGCCAAATGTCGCTTGGATACCGGACGACGAATTGCTCGTTCGTCAGGTAGCAGATCAACTCTCGCTCGCCTTAGAGAACGCGCGACTCTTTCAAGAGACCGAAGCGCGCGCCAAAGAGGTAACGGTTCTCAACGAGGTCGGACAGGCGCTAGCCGCCACATTAAACCTTCAACAAATCGCGGAAGTCACCCACGAAGGCATCTCGCGTCTATTCGATACGCGGAACTTCTACATCGCTTTTTACGACCAACCAAAAGATGAAATCGTATTCCTGCTCAACATCTCCGAATCGGAAACAGACCGCACGCTCGCTCGTTTGCCGATGGGCGCGGGCATCACATCGTACATTATACGTTCTCGCGAAAGCGTCTTAATTGGCGAGGGAAGCGAAGCCTGGGCGCACAGCCACGGCGAAACTCCCGTGGGCCAGCCTGCGCGTTCGTACATGGGCGTACCGTTGATCACCGGCGATAAAGTTGTCGGCGTGATCGCCATTCAAGACTTCGAGACTTATCATAAATACAACGAGCACGACCTCAGGCTAATCACTTCTTTCGCCAGCCAAACCGCTATCGCCGTTGAGAACGCACGGCTGTTCCAGGAAGTCACCGATAGTCAGGAAACTCTCTCGGGGGCGTTGCGTATCGCTAGGATCGGCTATTTCGAGGTAGACGTCGCTACGCAAACATTCACGATTACGGAAGAATTATTCGGCGTTCTAGGCACATCTATCGAACAAGAAGGTCGGTCTCAGTACTCAGCGCGCGAAGTGCTCAAAAATTTCATTGACTCCGCAGACATTAGGCTCGCCGCAGAAACGTACGAAAAAGCGCTCAAGATGACTCGAGCAGGCGATGAAGTCGCTTCAGAAATCCGCTTCCGCTCTCGCGGCGAGGAAAAGACTTGGATCAACGCGATCTATAAAGCCGAAATGGATGAGGAGGGCCGCCTATATAAACTTGTAGGCTCCGCGCAGGACGTTACGGAGCGAAAAACAAACGAGTTGATACAAGCCGCCAGCACAGAAATTTCAGACGCGGCATTCACCGCCTCCAGCATTAGAGAACTTTCGGAATCCATCCATAAAGCGATCGGCGCGCTCGTCCCCGCTCAGAATTTCTATATCGCTTTATACGACCCCCAGAACGATCAGCTGTCATTCCCTTATTACGCGAACGAACGCAATCAGCCTGCGCCCTCGCAAAAATTAGGCAGGGGCTTGGCGGGCTATGTAATCCGCACAGGCAAAGCCTTGCGAACCACGCCTGAGATCTACTCGGAACTGCTCGCTTCTGGCGAAGTGACCGACCGAGAGACCGACCGGACAAACTGGCTTGGCGTCCCTTTGCGCAGCGAAGCGACGACGCGCGGCGTGATGGCGATACAGTCGTACGATTCAGAGACGCGCATCACTCTGCAACACCAAAACACGCTGACCATTCTCGCGGGACATGCATCAGCCGCCATTGAACGTCTGCTCGCCAGAGAAGCGTTGGCAAAATCGGAATCTGATCTGCGGGCGCTATTTGCCGCCATGCACGACGTGGTCATGGTCACAGATCGGGAGACGCGCTACGTCAGCATTGCGCCGACCAATCCCTCGCGTCTCTTTCTGCCGGCGCAGGAGATGCTCGGCAAGAAAATGACCGACATCCTACCGCCCGAGACTGCTAAGCCGTTCCGCGCAGCCATTTCACAAGCCCTCGAATCAAACGACATGGTGCAAATCGAGTATCAGCTGCCGGTGGGTGGACAAAACTACTGGTTTCTCGCTAGTCTTTCACGGTTGAATGAAAACGAAGTCTTCTGGGTAGCGCGCGATATCACCGATCGCAAAAACGCCGAAGAAGCCCTTCAACGCCGCAATCAATATCTCGCCATATCCGCTGAAGTCGGAAGGTTAATCACTTCCACGCTCGATCTCAATCAGATCTTTACGCAAACTGTACAACGTGTAAAAGAAGGCTTTGGTTTATATTTCGTCGCGCTTTATAGCGTTGAAGAAACCGGCTTTAAAGCCGCCTTGCGCGGCGCCACCGGCGCCGCCGGCGAACAAATGATCGCCTCCAAACGCACGATAGATATCAACGCAAACAGCGTGGTGGGGCTGGCGCTGGAAAGCGGAGAGGCGCAACGAATTGCAGAAACGGCGGACGCGCCTTTGTACAAATCGCACCCGCTCCTCCCCGATACGCGCTCTGAGGTTGTCATTCCCTTACGCATCGGCTCGCGCATTATCGCCGCGCTCGACCTACATTCCGATCAGCCCAACGCCTTCGCCGAAGAAGACATTTCGACCCTGCAACTGTTGAGCGATCAGGTTGCAGTGGCAATTGACAACGCCCGCTCGTACGAACTCTCGCAGCAACTCATCAAAGACCTGCGTGAAGTGGATAAACTTAAAAGTCAATTCTTAGCCAACATGAGTCATGAACTGCGCACGCCGCTCAACTCGATCATCGGATTCTCGCGCGTCATTCTAAAAGGCATTGACGGTCCCACAACCGAGATGCAACAACAAGACCTGACCGCCATCTACAACTCGGGACAGCATCTGCTTGGGCTGATCAATGATGTGCTTGACCTCGCCCGCATCGAAGCCGGCAAGATGGAATTGAATTTTGAAGAAGTCAATCTTGCCGATATGATTCAAAGCGTGCTCTCTACGGCGAAAGGGTTGGTTAAAGAGAAACCGATTCAACTGGTCTCAAACATACAAGACGGCGTCTCTACGGTTCGCGGCGATACAATGCGCGTCCGTCAGATTCTCATCAACCTGCTTTCGAATGCCGCGAAATTTACCGACGAGGGAGCGATCAAGGTCGAAGCCGTGAATCGGAAAAAGTCAGATGGAAAGATTGAGGTTTTGGTCCGCGTAACAGACACAGGTCCCGGCATCGCTCCTGAAGATCAGGAAAAACTCTTTAAAGCATTCTCGCAAGTAGACGGTTCGGCGACGCGAAAGAGCGGCGGTTCAGGATTAGGGCTTTCCATTTGCGCCAATCTCGTTCAGCTGCACGGCGGGCAAATTGGCGTAACCAGCGAACCGGGCGAAGGCTCCACATTTTGGTTCACTTTGCCGCCCTACCAACAACCGTTAGACGATATCCCGCAAGATCGCAAAGTCATCCTTTCAATAGACGACGATCCTAAAGTCGTCAGCCTGTACGAACGCTATTTGTCTCCGCAGGGCTATTACATCGTCTCGATCACAGACGCGAAAGACGCGAAGGAACGCATCGCCGCTATCCAACCGTACGCAATCACCCTCGACTTGATGATGCCCAACGTTGACGGTTGGACGTTATTATCGCAACTTAAATCAGACCCAGCCACGCGCGACATTCCAGTCATCATCTGCTCGATCCTTGAGCAAGCCGACAAAGGCTTTAATCTCGGCGCGGCGGATTACCTCACTAAACCCATTCTGGAAGAAGACCTCGTTCAGGCTGTTAAACGCCTAAACAAAAAAGGCTCCATTCGAAATATTCTCGTCATTGACGATAACCCAGAAGACCGCCGCCTAATCGAGAAAATCCTCGGCGCAGACGGAGCATACGAGGTCGAAACCGCCGAAGACGGACGACAAGGTTGGGACGCGCTCCAAACGCGTCGCCCCCACGCCGTTATCCTCGATCTTTTTATGCCTGAATGGGACGGGTTCACGCTGCTTGAGAAAATGCGCGAAGATCCCGAACTGCGCAACCTGCCCGCGCTAGTGATCAGCGGCGCAAATTTAACGCCGGAACAATCGAAGCAGATACAAGAGTTCGGCAAACGTCTCCTATTAAAAGGCTCGCTCAAAGAAGACGAGTTAATCTCCAGCATTGAGCAGGCGCTCGACGCGCTAGGCTAACTGCCGCAGTCAAAGCTAAAAGGTTTTTTACAGGATGTTATTCACAATACGTTGTCTCGATTGCGGACACGCTGCGCCGTTCATGCCGCGTTCGATGCAATGCCCGAACTGCGGCAGCCAGTGGCGCGAAGCGGAGTACAACCTTCAAGCCGTAGCGCAAAGTTTCCCCGCTGAATTACAGAATCGTCCTTTCAATTTATGGCGTTATCGCGAGTTGCTCCCCATTTACGAACCGAATCCGACGCTCTACTTGGGCGAGGGCGGCACGCCGCTCATCAAAGCCGCCAACCTCGGAAATATGCTTGGTCTCCCTAATCTCTATATTAAGGATGAAAGACAAGGACCAACCTCTTCCTTTAAGGACCGACAAGCCGCGGTCACTATTGCCGCGCTCAAAGAAGGCGGCGTCACCGAAATGGTCGCCGCTTCTACAGGCAATGTCGCTATCGCTCTCTCTGCCTACGCCGCGCGAGCGGGGATTAAATTATGGGCATTCGTCACCAGCCTAGTCCCCGGCGTAAAAATGCGCGAGATCGCGCTCTACGGCAGCCAAGTTGTAAAGATCACCGGTTCGTACGATCAAGCAAAACAGGTCGCCGCAGAATTCGCCCGTCAACGCGGACTGTATCAGGATATGGGCGCGCGCACCGTTACCGCCGTCGAAGCGATGAAAACCATCGCTTTTGAGATCGCCGAACAACTCACCATGATGGAAGGCGCTCCTCCGCGATCCACCGCAAACGCGCCCAAGTGGCGAACACCGGATTGGTACATTCAAGCCGTCAGCGGGGGGATGGGACCCGTTGGTGTGTATAAAGGATTCCGCGAACTTAAGCAATTAGGCATGACCGAACGCATCCCCGCTCTTGCGCCTATTCAAGCCGAAGGCTGCGCGCCTATGGTGGACGGCTGGAAGAAAGGCATGGAAAAAGCCGAACCCGTTCTTTCTCCGAACACGCGCATCGAAACGCTCGCCACCGGCGACCCGGGCAGAACTTATACGTTATTACGAAAACAGGTGATCGAGACCAACGGCGTCTTCGAAAGCGTATCAGACGACGATGCGTTTCGCGCCATGCACGTACTTGCCAAACTGGAAGGCATCTCTGCCGAACCCGCCGCCGCCGCCGCTTTTGCGGGGCTGTTTAAGCTCGTCCGCACTGGCGCAATCAAACCGACAGACACGGTCGTTGTTAATTGCACCGGGCACACGCTCCCAGCGGAACAATTCCTCTTTGATGAAAATTGGACGCGCGACGTAGACTACCCCAGCGTTATGGCGCAATCAAACACGCCGGAAGAAGGTTTGCTTGCCGCGCTTAACAACGTCACACCGAACCGCTTTTCGCGCATCGCCATTGTAGACGACAGCCCCGATGCGCGTCGTTTGATTCGGCGCATTCTCCAATCGCAGGGCGATTTTGAGATCGTCGAAGCGTCGAACGGAAACGAAGCTATCGAACTCGTCAGCCGCGAACGTCCCGATATTGTCATTCTTGACTTAATGATGCCCGAAGTGGATGGCTTCGCCGTGCTGGACGCACTGCGAAGCAAGCCAGAAACTACAAATATTCCCATCATCGTCGCTACTGCAAAAGAACTAACCGTCAGCGAAAAAAGTCGTCTGCAAGGGCAGATTCAGGCGCTAATGCAAAAAGGCGATTTCTTGAACGACGATTTTCTCGACGAGGTCCGCTCGCTCATTCAGTAATTTGTGTCGTGGAAATACTCCCCCGCAAGAACGATTGCGGCATTTCCTCTATCATGTAACAATAAGACACCATGCGCAAAGCCAGACAGAAAGGCATCAATGCAGCGTTGCTCTCCGCGCTATTCCTTGGGTTAGCGCCGGTATTCGGCAAAGCCGCCATGGGCGCAGATAAATTCTCGCCGTTCGCCGTCGTCGCCTTCCGCACCAGTTTAGCGGCGCTCTTGCTCGCGGCGATTCTCGCTCTATTCAATCGTCGCGCGCTCTATATTTACCCCGCCGCGTTATATGTCACGATGCTAGCGGGCGCGATTAACGGCATCGGGTCTATTTTTTATTACATCGGCTTAAGCAAATTAAACGCCAGCATGGCTCAGCTGCTCTATTCGCTCTACCCGTTCTTCGTCGCATTTTGGCTGCAATTAGATCGCCAACCTCCCTCACGCCTAACCCTTCTACGGATCGCTGTCGCAATCGTTTCAATCTACCTTCTAACTCGCAACGCCGATATCGCTCTCGATCCATCCGGCGTGGCATTTATGCTGATCGCCGCCGCATTATACGCGCTTCATCTGCCTATTAATCAACGCGCGCTCTACGACGTGCCGGCTCCCACAGTGACCGTCTACACGCTCCTCGCCATGAGCTTGATTGTCGTACCCGCCTACTTCATTTTCGACGGAAGCCTGCCCGGTAAATCTGCGCCGTGGGCGCCAGCGCTGGCGCTTACAGCGGTAACGTTCTTCTCGCGTCTAACGCTCTTCTTCGGCGTAAAACATATCGGCGGAATGCAGACCGCGATCCTCGGGCTGGCGGAGTTAATCGTCGCTATCGTCTTCAGCCATCTCTTACTCGGGGAAGAACTCGCCGGCTGGCAATGGGCTGGAATGATTGGCTTAAGTTTCAGTTTACTGTTCGTTTGGTTCGAAAAGCCTCCGCCTAGCCGGCCTTCCAAGCACGGACTGTTAGGGTGGCTGCAACCGCCCGACTTCCCCACCGATTTCTACAAACGCTAGAACGCCTCAAGCATTATCCGTTATACTCTTCAGCATGACTCCAACAGCAGGCTCTCCCATTGGCGTCTTCGACTCCGGCGCAGGCGGACTCTCCGTTTTACGCGCAATCCGCGCGCGCTTGCCAAATGAGTCGACGCTCTATTTCGGCGATCAACAGCACGTTCCCTACGGCTTGCGCGCCATGGAACAAATCCAGCGACTCTCCGAAACGATCGCGCGCTTCTTACTCGCACGCGATGTAAAGATCGTCGTCATTGCATGCAACACCGCTTCCGCCGCGGCGCTCAAGTTTCTGCGAGGTAAGTTTCCGCGCGTTCGATTTGTCGGCATGGAACCCGCTGTCAAACCAGCCGT
>BQMV01000244.1 GCA_022181005.1 Anaerolineaceae bacterium
GGCCGCCCTTGTCGCGCAGCGACGATCCTCCCGTCGGGAAGCGAAGCGAGAATTTTCACGCCCTCGCAAACCGATTCGATGATCGGCGCGCGAATGAAGACCGCATGATAATCTTCCTGCGCGCCCGTCGCTTGTTTGAGTTCGGGAATATACAAATCTATTTCAAACGAATCGACTTGACGCCCAAACGCATTGCGGCGCACTTTGATATCCATCAATCCGAGCAACGGCTGATCGCGACTCACGTCTTTCGATAGAAGAATCGCGCCCGCGCAAGTGCCCCAAATCGGACGGCGTTGACCGAAGGTTTTCATTGCGTCCAGCAAGTTATACGCGACCGCAAGTTTGCCCATGGTCGTCGATTCGCCGCCGGGGATGATGAGACCGTCGAGTCCGTCAAGGTGTTCGGGCAAACGCACCTCAGCCGTATCAACAGTTAATTTTTTAAGCGCAACAAGATGTTCCGCAAAGCTGCCCTGTAGAGCAAGAACGCCAATTTTCATAATAATATTTCGATGTCGTTGCGAGGGCAACGATCTTTCGCCCAAAGCAATCTCGTACGAAACAAGAGGTTGCTTCGTCGGGCTAAAGCCTTCTTCGCAAAGACATGCTTATTTATTACCAGCCTCGTCCTGCCATCTTCTCCGCTTCAGGCATCTGCGACACATTGCGCCCGACCATCGCTTCGCCGAGATTCTTGCTTACTTCCGCAAGGATAGATGCGTCCTGATAGTGCGTCACCGCTTTGACGATTGCGCTGGCGCGTTTGGCAGGATCGCCGCTCTTGAAGATTCCCGAACCGACGAACACGCCGTCTACGCCAAGCTGCATCATCAACGCCGCATCGGCGGGAGTAGCGACGCCGCCTGCTGCGAAATTGACGACCGGCATACGCCCGAGTTCTTTCGTCTCTTTTACCAACTCATACGGCGCGCCGATCTCTTTGGAATAGCGCATCAATTCCTCGTCAGCCATTGCAGTTAACTTACGAATATCGCCCAGCACAGTGCGCGCATGGCGAACCGCCTCTACCACATCGCCGGTGCCGGCTTCGCCTTTCGTGCGGATCATCGCCGCGCCTTCGCCCACGCGCCGCAACGCCTCGCCTAAATTACGGCATCCGCACACGAACGGCACATTAAAATTATGTTTCAAGATGTGATTCGCCTCATCAGCAGGCGTCAACACTTCTGACTCGTCAATGTAATCCACGCCGACCGCTTCGAGAATTTGCGCTTCGACGAAATGCCCAATGCGGCACTTCGCCATCACGGGGATGGTCACCGCGTCCATAATCTTGAGGATCATATCGGGGTCCGACATACGCGCCACGCCGCCGTCCGCGCGAATATCCGCCGGAACGCGCTCCAGCGCCATCACGGCGCACGCGCCTGCATCTTCTGCGATCTTCGCATGCTCCACGTTCACCACGTCCATAATGACGCCGCCCTTAAGCATTTGCGCCAATCCCTTTTTCTCTGTCCACGTGCTTTTCTTTGCGTCCATTTCTGCTCCTTCGGTTTTCGTATGCGCGGATCAATCGCCGCGCATGCAATTCATCTTTATTGTTGAGATTTTACCACGCAGACGGCAGCCGATTTCATTCAAGCGGCGCCCCGCCGTCGTCTTTCATTTGCCGGGCGAGAGATCCGTTTGCTCTTGACAAAACCTGCATTAAAGATACAATTATAACATTGATACATTTAGTACAATTATGGCGAACAAAAAACTCATCCTTCAAATTGACTTCCGCTCGGGCTTGCCGATCTACGCCCAGATCGTCAACCAAGTGCAAGCGCAGCTCGCCAGCGGCATCCTCAAACCGGACGATCAGCTCCCTACCGTGCGCGCGTTGGCGGAAGAGTTGCGCGTCAACTTCAACACAGTCGCGCGCGCATACCGCATACTGGATGAAGCGCGCATTATTTCCACGCAGCAAGGACGCGGCACATTCATTACCGAGAGACTGTCGCCGAAAGCGACCGAGCGCCTGCGCAGAGAGGCGCTGGAGGCATTAACTCAACGATACATTAGCGAAGCGCTGAGGCTGGAATTCTCGAAAAGCGAGATCCGCCAGATGGTTAGCGACCAGCTCAAAGCGTGGAACGAAGCGAACGAACCCAAAGAATAAGGAGAATGAAATGGACGCAAAATTTATAAAATCGAAAATCGAAAAGAGGAAATCTCAGCAAGCCGATCCGCACATCTCAGCGATCGCCGGCGCGCTATTTGTTTTATTTTTGCTTATTGCCATATTCGGCGCAATCATTGGCGACGGCAAAATCAGCGACGCAATTTTAGGCGCGTGGGTCTTTGGTTGGATGCTCGTCGGCATTTATGTTTTATTTGCGCTAAAAGTGGCGTCGCAATGGGAAAAAGCAGTGGTTTTACGACTCGGAAGACTCGAAAAACTGGCGGGACCCGGCGCATTTTGGATCGTTCCAGTCATAGACAACGCTCCAACTTGGATCGATCATCGCGTGATGGTTACGCCGTTCGCCGCGCAAAAAACGCTGACGAAAGACACAGTCCCCGTTGATGTAGACGCTGTGCTGTTCTGGGTCGTATGGGACGCCGAGAAAGCCGCGCTCGAAGTGGAAAACTATCGCGCCGCGGTAGACTGGGCGGCGCAAACAGCCTTGCGCGACATTATCGGGCGTATGGAATTGGCAAACATTCTCGTAGGACGCAGCATCATTGACAAAGAACTGCAGCAAGTGATTGACGAGCGCACCACACCCTGGGGCGTGACCGTACAATCGGTCGAGATCCGCGATATTGTCATCCCGCAAGATCTGGAAGACGCCATGTCGCGTCAGGCGCAGGCGGAGCGCGAACGTCAGGCGCGCGTTATTTTAGGCGAATCCGAGAAGCAAATCGCAGACTCGTTCGCTGAAGCGTCAAAAGCCTATCAGAACAACCCCACGGCTTTACACTTGCGCGCAATGAACATGCTTTTCGAAGGTTTGAAAGAAAAAGGCGCGTTAGTCATTGTGCCAAGTTCCGCCGTAGACACGATGAACCTCGGCGGCATCAGCGGCGTCGTCTCAATGGCGCAGAACAACCTACCCAAGGAAAGCCGATAAGTTTCACGTGAAACAACGAAAAGAGAAAACAAATGTCAACCAAACTCACCGCCATCCTTGCATTCATTCTGATCGTCGCCGCCGCTATCGCAGGCGCTCTGCTCTGGAATCGCCTGCCTGATCCAATGCCTGCGCATTGGAATGCGGCAGGCGAGATTGACGGCTACATGTCCAAGTTCTGGGGCGTCTTCCTCCTGCCGATCATCAGCGCCGCGCTAACGGGCTTGTTCCTGATCATCCCAAACATTGACCCGCTCAAGGCAAATATCGCCCAATTCCGCGCCGCCTTCAACTGGTTCATTGTGGTCTTCGCGGTGTATATGCTCTACGTCTATACCCTGACCCTCTTTGCCGCACTCGGACCCCCCTTCAATATGACGCTCATGCTTTTACCGGCGGTCGGACTGCTCTTCATCGGCATCGGCTATTTGATGAACGGGGCAAAACGCAACTTCTTTATCGGCATCCGCACGCCATGGACGCTTTCGAGCGAGACGGTCTGGGATGAAACGCATAAACTCGGCTCCAAACTGTTTATGCTCGGCGGCGTGGTCGCCATTCTTTGCGCGTTCCTCGGCGAGACTGGGGTTTGGGTCATGCTGGTCGCCATACTCCTCGCCGCGTTTGTGCCGGTCGTCTATTCATACGCGTTGTATCAGCGCGAGATGAAGTCGTAATTCAACACGGAGCGGGGCACCTCCCCGCTCCGTTTCACGTGAAACGGAGGCTCACATGAGCGACGAAATCAAACTATGGGAATATCGCGTTCAATCGATCGGCAGTATATTTGGAGCGAAGGATGAAGATATTCAAGAAAAACTCGATGAATGGGGCTTGGAAGGCTGGGAAGCCATCAATGTGTATACGCCGTACGGAAGCGGTAAGATCACCATGGTCGCCAAACGTCCTCTCACCGAACGCGCGCGGCGGATGCGCTCCATGCCGTCGCAATAAATCATAAGGAAAAAATACTATGTTGACCGTAGCGTATGTTGTAAGTTTTATGGGGATGATCCTGTTGCCTATCATTTTATGGATCGTCTTCACCCGCAAGTACTCGCTCTCATGGAAGCTCGTGCTTGCGGGCGGCTTGACCTTTATCGCCTCGCAGATTTTACACATCCCTCTTGTGGTGGGACTGAATAAGTTTCTGCAAAACTCTTCACTATTGATCACCGCCATCGTCCTGGGTTTGCTCGCAGGCATTTTTGAAGAGACCGCGCGTTACATTCTGTTCAAATTCATTTTGAAGAGATCGCGTTCATGGAAAGAAGGCGTGCTGGTCGGTTTAGGTCACGGCGGGATAGAAGCCATATTGATCGGGATTTCCGCAGTGGCGACCCTTGTATTCATGATGTCATATCGCAGTATCGATCTGTCTACCGTGCCAAGCATCCCGCCTGAACAGCTTGAGTTGGCAAAACAACAAGTGGATGCGTTCTGGTCCACGCAGCCCTTCATGGCATTACTAGGATTCTTCGAACGGGTCTTTGCGATATGTTTGCATGTGTGTTTGTCGTTGATGGTGCTGTATGGGCTTGCAAAGAATCAAGCCGTTTGGTTTTGGCTGGCTCTGCTATGGCACGCGTTTGTGGATGCCGCCGCTGTGTATGCGAGCAAGTCAGTTGGGGCTTTACAGACTGAAGGTCTTATTGCCATCTTTGCCTTGATCAGTTTGTGGATCATTTTCAAGATGAGACCGAAGTTTGAACAAATCAACCAAGCCAGTGAACCGGAAGCGGTCGCAGGGTAGAAAAAGATTTCCCAAGCCGAATCAAGCTGAGGCGGGAGGCGAAGCGGATCGTCCATCCAGATTAACAGGATTAATCATTTGTCTATACAAATAATTAATCCTGTTCTTTTTATCGAGAGTACAATCAGCGCATGAAAAAATTATTGCATCCGCTGTTGCTCATTATTTTTGTTTCGACGTTGATCGGCGCAGGCATGTTGCGGCACGGGCATGAATGGGGCGACGATTGGGCATGGTATGTGTTGCAGGCAAAAAGTATTGTGGATGGTTCGCTGGACGAATTCATCGAGATCAGCGCTTTTACGAATTACCAATCCACATCGCATCTCGGACCGCTCGCCTACCCATGGGGCTACCCGCTGATATTGGCTCCGTTTTACGCGCTGAATGGCATCAGCCCGATGACGCTAAAGATTCCCGGATTGTTTTTTTACGCAGGGTTTTTAATTTGTTTATATCTGTTTGCAAAATCTCGTCTCACACGGACCGAAAGCCTGATCTTCGTTTCGCTGTTCGCGTTCAACCCAATGCTGTTGGAATTTCTCGATTACATTCTTTCGGATATTCCGTTCCTTTTTTTCTCAACATTGACGCTGCTCTTAGTTGTACAACAAAACAAATCGCGGATGCATTACGCGTTAATCGGCGCCGCCATCTTCTTTACGACGTTTATACGCGCTACGGGACTTCTCCTGCTCGGTTGTTTTTTGATGATCGAGTTTTTCAAATTGATTGCCCAACGCAAAGATCGAAATATCGTCAAGAGAATCGTTTTGAACTCCTTCATTGTCTGCGCAGTGTTCGCCGTACTATGGATCGCCAACATGCTCTTATTCCCTGGCGGAGGCGAATCGTATCTATCGCAATACAAAAACCTGACCGTTGACCTCGTCATCAGTTTTATCGGCGCATATTTCAAAGTATACGGCTGGTTCTTCGGTGAAGCGGCAGGATGGCAGTATCTTTATTATTTCGTTTTGGCTTTCGCCCTGCTTGGCGCATGGATTCGACGCCGCGACGAGTTGTACTTCATTCTCTTCTTCGCTGTGTGGATGCTCGTTCATATCACTTACCCTTACTGGCAAGGACCGCGCTATATCTTCCCACTTTTACCTATCTTCATCTATTTTGCATTTCAAGGAATGAAGTTCGCCGTCGGAAAACTTTCTGAAAAATATCAAGCGATGGGTCGGCGCGCGATGTACGGATTTTGGACTGTCATCGCTGTATATTTCCTTGTTGCCTCAAGCGCTCTGGCTTACGACAATGTGCAGACCGGACGACAGATTAACGGGCCGTTCGATCCCTTAAGCATGGAAGTGTATCAATGGATAAAAAGCGAAACGCCGCCGACGAGCGTGTTAATCTTTTTCAAGCCGCGCGTCATGAGATTAATGACCGAACGTCCTTCTATTTATATCAATCAATGCGACGGAATGTTGCAAGGCGATTACTTGGTTCTCAGCAAGAAGGTCGGCGCAAACGGCCAAGTTCCGCCCGAAGAGATCGGAAAGTGCAGCCTGCCGCTAGACGCCATGTTTAATAACCGCAGGTTTATCATCTATAAAATTGAGAAATAAAAAAACGCCTCGTCAAAAGACAAGGCGCCTCAATTCTCTGCTTCTTCGTTCTTTACCCCAAATGCATCGGCATGATCACATGCAAGAACTGATCGTCGCCCACCGGCCTGATCACGCCCGGCGCATTCGGCGCAGAGGTCTCTAATGCAACGTTTGGAGTCTTGATCACTTCCAACGCTTCGCGCAGGAATTTCACATTGAATGCAATCAGCAGTCCGCCGCCGTCTACGGTCGCCTCGACGATGGTTTCGTTTTTCCCTGTCTCTTCCGAGGCGGCGGTGATTTCCACTTCGCTGGGCTGCATTTCACCTTGCGCAGATTTGATATTAAAACGCGCCGCGTTCGAACCTTCGCGCGCAAAAATCTCTGCCTGCTTACAAGCTTTCAACAGCGACGCGGTTGAAACCAGCGTACGCGATTTATACGAGCGTGGGATGATCTGCTGATAGTCGGGGAACGCGCCGTCAATCAACTGCGAAATAATTTCCACATCTTTTACGCGGAAAACGACCTGACCGCGTCCTTTCGGCAACGCCATATAAATCGGCTCTTCGCCGTCAGACGCAACGCGCGCCAGTTCTTTCAAGGCTTGGGCAGGCACGATCACCGAAATGGGGGCGGACGCAGGCGTGGAAAGAAGCGCTTTTCGTACAGAGAGGCGGAACCCATCCGCCGCCGCCATCGTCAATTTATCTCCATCTACTTGAATCAGCGCCCCCATCAAGACGGGGCGGGCTTCATCCGACGACGCCGCAAAAGTTACCTGATGGATCATCTCGCGGAAATCGCCGCTATTAATCTGTATCGCTCCCTCAAGATCGGGCGCCGGCATAGGCGGAAACTCTTGCGCGTCAATACATTTGATGTCGTTCGTAGACGTTCCGCCGCGCACATTAAGCGTTTGCGTTTGTATATCAAGTTTCAACATCACCTGTTCGTTCGGCAACGCGCTCACCAGATCGGAAAACGTGCGCGCGGGAACGGTCGTCGAGCCGTCTTCTTCAATGCGCGCAGGTATCCAACAGGTGACGCCCATTTCCAAATTTGTAGCGGAGAGTCGCAAGCGCCCTTCGTCTGATGCGATTAATATATTCGCAAGCACAGGCAATGTGCTGCGCGGCGAAACCGCTTTCGACACAACGCCCAACCCGCGGGCTAAATTCTCTTGAAGGACAGTCACTTTCATAGTCATCGCCTCGCGTATTTTTTCGAAAGTATATCATTAAGTATGACGTGCATTGCGTTAGCTCCCGAATATAAGAGCGGAGATCGCCCAGACCGCCAACGCCGAAAACTGACAAGCGAATAACCCGGCAAAAACGTAGACGACATACATCCAAGCGGACGTTTTCGCTTTGGCGGGCGACAGCCGAAGCGTTCGCCCAGCCGCCAGCGCCTTGGCGATATCCGTCGCCTGCTCGAAGTCGGCGCTCCAAAAAACATCGGCTTCGCTCTCGCCGACAATTAGCCGCGCGCCGCCGAACGATTTCATCCATGTCGCCAGACGAGAGGGCGCCTCGAAGGCATCTACATCGGATAGGACCAGGGCTTGAGCGGGAGGCGATTGCGCCAGATCAGTGTTAGCGTCAACAATCGTCGTCAAAATTGCAGGCGCGCGCTCCGCAAAAGCCTTTTGCGCCAATACGCCAAACGATCCATCGCGATCTAGAATCAAAACGCGATAACGCGCTTGCGCCTCTTCTTGCGCGTCGTTTTTATAGCGGGCGTCTTTCCGCAAAACATGGAGGTGGTACCCAAAGACAATTGCAAATAAAATCAGCGCTTGCAAGGGATCGCGGATATCGTTCCATAAAGCGCCGAATTCTGCGGTTAACACGGCTGAGATCAGATAGAAAATTATAACGCTTGCAAGCGTCATGCCGCCTACCACGCAAGCGAATAGCGCAAAATACATATAAAATTTACGCACAACCGACCTGCGCGCAGAGGAGTTTTGCTCTTGCATAGCCTGCGCTTGCATAGGGCGCCACGTCTTCAGCCATAATGGCAGCCCAATGCTCAATCCCGCCAGCGACGCTGAAAGGCTGGAGGCAAAATATCCTCCGTCAACTTGAGCGACGGCAAAGACATCTAAAAGCGCAGCGATTAACACGTTAATGGAAGCAAAGGAAACGATTAACCCCGCGCCCGCTAAAATATAGAAAAGCAGACGCCGTTTGCCAGCGCGGAGCGTTTCATCTTCTTCAAACGCAAATTGTCGATTCAGCCACATGCCATAATATGCCCAGATCAGCCCAAAGGGCGTTCCCAAAGAAATGGGCGCGCTGATATTTGCCATAAAATCGCGCTGCGCAATTTCTTGCACACCGAGGACCTTCATCAAGATTTGATGCATGAAACTTCCGCCGCAAGATAAGACGACGAACGCGCCGATTAAAGTCAACGCGTATAAAATAACGAGGCGTATGTATGAATCGCGCTCAGTCTTGTCGGACAAGGCGCTTTGCAGCGCGTTCCAAGCGGCGTACCAGATCGGCGCGCCGACCATCAGCATGACGATCGCGTTAAGGACTGGTTCGTCGGCGCTTAACGTTTGCGGTCGCCATGCGAGCATAAAGTTCAAGATTCCTTGCGCGCCGTATACGGTCAACGCTAGTCCGTACGCCATCCACGCAAAACGATATAAGCGGCGAATTCCAGCAAAGTTTTCTTTTTCGCTTATGGCGTTCCAATTAGTCTGTAATACGCGAAAGAAATAGGCGGCGATAAGCAAATTGCTTAAAATAGCGATGGCATTATCCGCGAGAGTTTGTGAACCGCCTCCGGCGATCGCATAGCGGGCATACGAGTGAGCGGACTCTAGCGCCGTGCGGCTGATCAACGCCAGCAGATTTTGCGCTACAGGGATAAGCGTGCCCAGCAAAGCGCCATATAGGAAAATAGCGCGCAACATCGCCTCGTTCTCCTCGCTCTCCTTTGCGGCAGTCTTTTGCG
This sequence comes from Anaerolineaceae bacterium, assembly GCA_022181005.1. Lineage (GTDB taxonomy): Bacteria > Chloroflexota > Anaerolineae > Anaerolineales > Villigracilaceae > Defluviilinea. Next base: position 9,375 of record BQMV01000244.1, read on the forward strand.
CCCACAACCAGTGAATTAGGAAGATCGGCGTTCCCACTAGAATTAAAGACAGCGCCTGCGCCAATAAAGTCGTGTCGCCGATTGCCAAACCCTGCCTGAATATAGAACGCAGCAAGTTAATCAAGCCCCATAACGTCGCTTCAAGGCTGACAGCGGCTACAGCATAAAAATATAAACGTCGAATTGATTTCATACAAACTCCTTTGGTTGCGCAATGCTAAGGGAGCGCGGCGCCTAAAGCGGGCTTAATAATCCTGATACCAGTCATAAGACCAATAGTAGTAAGGCATGGAAACCAATTTCCATGCGCCGTCTTGTTTCGTTAAAAACGCCTGATCGGAGGAGGAATAATTTGTTGGAAAAATATCCATGGATGTGTTGCGCATCGTCAGCGCGACATAAGCTTCATTCCCTGTAATTTCTGCCGCGCCAATTTCAACGCCTCCATCCGAGAGGCTGATATTCCCGTTCAAAAACGATCGCCGAAACTCCTCATAGGTAGGTTTATTCTCCAGGTCCGCCAGATAACCGTAGGCTTTCACATAATCTTTATTGATCGCCGCTAGAATATAATTGTGAACGACCGCCTGCGGCGCGTCTTCCGCTTGATATTCGCCGTCGTCGCGTCGAACAAAAAACAGGATCGTCGCTAAAATAATCAACGCGCCAATGCCGATCAGTATGCCTGTTAAAAATTTATCCTGTTTCATAGAAGAGCCTCCAGTTGATATTACTTTAATCATAACGTAAAACCCGCAACGCATTCTGCATTTGTTATACTTAACCCATCTTTCTTTCAAGGAGTTTCAATCATGGCCGCAAAAGCCCCTCGCTGGGATATGACCAACGTCTATCCTTCGCTCGATTCCAAGCAATTCAAAAACGCCATAAAAAAATATAAAGCAGAGCTGGACGAATTAGAAATTTTCCTCCAGAAGGCTGTCAAAGCCAATTCCAAAACTGATGCAAAAAAATTGGGAAAACTATTCGGCGAAGCGATGGAACGCTTCAACGCGCTCTTTAACCTCTCCGGCACAATCAGCCCTTACATCTATTCTTTCGTCTCCACCGATTCGCGCAACAAAGAAGCGATGCGTGCGCTCTCCGCGTTCGAGCAAATGTCGGTGCGAGCGAGCGTCCTCAATACTCAATTCCAAGCCTGGACCGGCGCGCTCGGACAAACCGCCATCAAGAAAGCCGCCAAAATGAACGCCTCCGCAAAATCGCACGAATTTGCGTTGCTCGAAACGGCGGAACAGTCCAGATATTTAATGAGCCCAGCGGAAGAAACCCTCGCCGCCGATCTGACCTTGAGCGGCGGCAACGCCTTCGGCAAACTGCAAGGGACGATCACGTCGCAAATGACGGTTGATTTTGAACTGAACGGCAAGATTCAAAAAATGCCGATGCCCGCCCTTATCAACCTGCGCTCGCATCCCGATGAAGCCACGCGCCGCCGCGGATACGAAGCCGAAAACAAAGCCTGGGAGACGGTTCAAGAAATGCTGACGGCGTGCATGAACGGCGTCAAAGGCGAAACGCTGACGCTGGACAAAAAGCGCGGGCGCGAAGACGCCCTTCACGCTTCTCTCGATTTCGCCCGCATTGATCGCTCGACTCTAAACGCCATGCTCAGCGCAATGAAAGATTCGTTCCCCATGTTCCAGCGATACTTCAAGAGCAAAGCCAAACGCCTTGGAAAAAAGAAACTTGCTTGGTGGGATCTCTTCGCTCCGATGGGTAAGACCGACACCGTCTATTCGTGGAACGAAGCGCGCGACTTTATCACGCGCAACTTCAGCCAGTTTTCGCCGGAACTCGGCGCCTTCGCCAAACGCGCCTTCGATAATCATTGGATTGACGCTGAACAGCGCGAGGGCAAACGCGGCGGCGCATTCTGTATGGGCGTGGAAGGCGTGAAGGAAAGCCGCATCATGAGCAATTTTGACGGTTCATTCGATCAGGTCAGCACGCTGGCGCATGAACTCGGTCATGCTTTCCATAATGAATGCGCATATCAAGCGGGTAAAACCCCCATTCAGCAAAATACGCCAATGACGCTGGCGGAGACCGCTTCGATTATGTGCGAGACCATCGCCACTGAAGCCGCATTAAAAGAGATCGCCAACCCGCAAGAAGAACTCGCCGTGTTAGAAGCGCAGATCAACGGCGCCTCGCAAACGATCGTGGATATTTACTCGCGCTACCTGTTTGAGAAAGAAGTCTTCGAACGCCGCGCCAAATCGGAACTCTCCTCCGACGAGTTGAACGACATCATGGAGCGCGCTCAAAAAGCCGCCTACGGCGACGGATTAGACGAACGTTACCTGCAAAAATATATGTGGACGTGGAAGCCTCATTATTATTCCAGTGGTTTCTCATTCTATAACTACCCATACGCGTTTGGCTTGCTCTTTGCCACAGGCTTATACGCCATCTACCAAAAACGCGGCGCGGAATTCGTCCCCGCATATAAGGAGCTGCTCGCCTCTACCGGCGAAGCGCGCGCGGCTGACCTTGCCGATAAATTCGGCATCAACATTCGCACAAAGAAATTCTGGGCGGACAGCCTCGCGATCATCGGCAAGCGCGTAGACCGGTACTGCAAACTATAGCGCAGCCATGTCGAGAACAAGATTCTTCCTCGCCTTTTCCGCATTAGCCCTTGCCGCGCTGGCGTGCAACGCATTGACTTCTTCTGCGCCGACGCAAAACGCTTCCACAGACAGTCTTCCTCGCACTGAAGACGACGTTCCGCGCATAGACGTTGACGCGGCAAAAGAAGCGCTCGACAGCGGCGCAGCGATCCTTGTGGACGTACGCAGTAAAGCCGCATACGCAGAAAGTCACATCCCGGGCGCGCTTTCCATTCCATTAGACGTGTTCGAGATTAACGTCAACGACTCCAACCTCGATAAAGCGCAATGGATCATCACGTACTGTACCTGACCAAACGAACATACGAGCGCCCGTGCGGCGTTCCTCATGTTGCGCAACGGATACACCCAAGTCGAAGCCTTGCGCGGCGGGCTGGAAGCGTGGATCAATGCGGGGTATCCGGTTGAGCCGTAAGACGCGATTAATCTTATCCTACAAATCATGACCATCCTTTCCGTCCACCATGTTCAATTAGCCATGCCCGCGGATCAGGAAGATTCAGCGCGGGCATTTTATGTTCGCATTCTCGGCTTTCAAGAAATTTCCAAGCCCGCCGAGCTCGCCAAGCGCGGAGGCGCGTGGTTTGAGTTTGGAAATGTTCAATTGCACCTCGGCGTTGAAACAGATTTCCGCGCCGCGCGCAAGGCGCATCCCGCATTCCTCGTGGATGATTTGGATGCGCTTCTTGAAAAGATTCAAGTCGCTGGTTATGAATGGGACTTGTCGCAACCGCCGCTGGAGGGATTCAAACGCGCGCATGTGTTCGACCCGTTTGGGAATCGGATTGAGTTGATGGAGAAAGAGTAGGACAAAGTTAACTTTGTCCTACTTGGACGATGGACACGCCTCATGTCACTCGTTGGGCTGGTTCAGCCGCCCCGACCGAATCCACGCTGATGCGTTTGTGCGCAGACGAGGGATTGTATCCTTACACGTGGTCAAACGGACCGCACGATACGTATGCGGCACATTCCCCTTCAGCGGATTTTCATCACATTTGCGCCGCTAAGCCCGCAATGAACGCAAAGAAAACCTTTTTAACCTGGCGACCTTAGCATGCTTTGCGGTAAAAATCTTCTCATGTATGATAGAGAATCCAAAATAAAAAGCCCTCGTCGAGTGACGAGGGCTTGTCGTTCGCGGTCGTTTACCAATCGCCTTGAATCCAACCGCGCAACCGCATCGCGTCTACCACGCGCTGAATGGAAACCAGGTATGCCGCATCGCGCATGCC
>BQMV01000245.1 GCA_022181005.1 Anaerolineaceae bacterium
GCTGCCCTTCGGTAAAACGTCATAATGTAAATTCATCGCGCGCCGAAAGATACAGCATTTTATCGTTCTCCATTAAACGCAACGCCAGCCAATAATCGGTAGATAAATCGTCCGCGCCGGAATTTAACGCTTCCTTCTTGACGCTGTCAACCATCTCGCTATCTGCGATGGTCTTCGTGACCAATAATTGCGCGACGTCTACCGACGTCCCGCACTCCAAACAGAAAATGGATCCTTCTGCGTTTTCATGGCCGCAATTCGAACAGATAATCATTAGGTCAACTCCTTCTCATCATTTCATAAACAACGAGCGCGTGCCGTACTCCATCTTCTTACTGCCTCCATCGGATAGAGCAAGTTTCTCTTTAAGGCGGTCCGCTTCAAACAGGATGGTATCCGCCAAACTTCGCTCGCCTTGCGCGAACAAATTATCCGCCAATATTTTCAGCCGCCGCGTAGCCGCATCGTAATTGCCTTTTTCGATCTCTTTGCGCGCGCGTTCCTGCATTCGATACAACGTCAAGCGCGAAAGGGCTTGCTGAATCTCCGCAGGCGCAGCGTATGCGGAAGGGGTATCCGCCACCGAGCATGAGGGTCGCAGACGCAACGGTGGAACCGGAAATAGAAGAGAGTCCATCGAAACTTTTAGGACGCCGTCCATAAAGGTCAAGCGGTTGGATTGTACCGCTTTCGGGTGGATTAAGTATTCAAAGATGACGCGAGTGGGAGCATCTTGCAATATTGCTCCAAGGCGATATTTATGTTCCGTAACGGGGATGGGCGAAGGGTCTGGCTGGAGACGAAACGCGTAGCTAATATCTACGCCGTCTATAGGTTGAGTTTCTAACACAACGTCTTCGGCAAAGATTTGAGCAAGCGCGCTGAATTTATCGAGCAAGATGCGTTTAATATCTTGCGGATCGGAGATATGCGCACTGCTTCCGCCGGTCCGTGTGGCAAGCGCGTCGAGGAAACTATCATTCCAGTCGTTTCCAATGCCCATGCCGCTGACGCCCACCTTTTGTTCGGCGAGATCTTTGGCAAGCGCCAGACTTTGCTGCTCATCGCCGTACGTATGCCCATCGGTAAGCAGGATAATATGATTTATACGCTTCGCGCCCAAACTGCGGCGAATCTCATTTGCACCGGCTTCTAACCCTCGATAAATCTCGGTCGCGCCAGACGGTTGAATAGAGTAGATCGGGGACTCTAATCTCGTTCGATCTCGAAGATGCGTAGCGGGAATAATCACTTCCGCGCGATCGCTGAAAGCGATGACGCTCACAATATCTTGCGGGCGCAAACTGCGCAGCGCTTGAATCACGGCGGCTTTGAGCAGGTCCATCTTTTTCCCGGTCATTGAAGTAGAGCGATCTATGACCAGCGCAAGATTAAGAGGCGGGGCGGTTGTTTTCTGCGAGTCGGGCGGCGCTTCAAGCTCAAGAATCAGGTATTGCATTTGCGCTTCGGCAAGGCTGTTCAAAGTTACGCGGCTTTGAATCAGATTATGGCGATACGGCAGGGGGGGCGACGCTTCAGGCGCAAGGGTCGCATCGTATTGCGCGCGCCGAGTTAGGCTGGAAAGCGTCTCGTAGGCTTGCTGCGCTTCAAGGAATAATTCAGTTTCGCCAGCCGCAGTGTTTTTATCGGGATGTAGTTTCTGAGCCGATTCGAGGTAGGCGCGCTTAATTTCTTCCAACGAAGCGTTTCGTGGAACGCCAAGCACCGCGTAGAAATCCTGCTGGCGCGGGGGCATGCTTATCCGATCAATTGCGCTAAAACGACGCTAATATTATCGGGACCTCCGGCGACATTCGCCGCAGTCACCAGATTCTGACAAGCTCTTTGGAGCGTAGGCGCTTCAACCACCGAGCGTTGAATGTCCGTTTCAGCGACAACGCCCCATAAGCCGTCGCTGCAGATCATTAAGTATCCAGGCTGTGGAAAAGCGACGGTGAAAATATCGGGTTCCAAGAAATCGCCTTGCCCCAACGCGCGGTAAAGCACGTTGCGATGCGGATAGCTCTGCGCTTCTTCAGGGGCGAGATGTCCCAGTTCTTCCAAGCGTTTCACAAGCGAATGGTCGCGCGTAATCGGGTCAAGCCGCCCATCCGGATAGACGAAATAAGCGCGGCTGTCTCCCACATGCGCAATCGTAACCTGCTGCCCAATCACCAGCGCGGCGGTGAGCGTAGTGCCGCTGCCGGGGGCTTCGCGTTGAATCACTTTATGCGCTTCTCGAACCGCGCCCAGCATGATCTCTTGAAAAGGCTCTTCCATCATCTCGGTCTTTAAGTGAAAAAGATACGGGTGGAATCTCTTCATAATGTAATCGGACACCGACCGGATCGCGGCGTTGCTGGCGATTTCGCCAAATTGATGCCCGCCCATGCCGTCTGCAACGAGGTACAACCCAAAAGGCAAATTGCCCGAATTGCCCGCAATGGTGGCGGTGAGAGCCATGATGCTGTCTTCATTCAACTCGCGTTGTTTTCCCACTGATTGCCCGCAACCTGCGACGAGTTGTTGCATATCAAAATGCGGGCTTTGTCCGCTTACAATGGCTTGAATTTGCTCTTCCGTGAGCGGAGCCGTGTTCGCCATATCTTGGCTGCGCGGAATCGTTTTTTCTTTTTTACCGAATAATTTGTCGAAGAATTTCATCATAAAGATTCCTTGCTCATGCGAGCAACGCGTACATGCGATGATCGGTAGAGCCAACGTAAACAATATCGTCGTACACAAAAGGCGAGCCTGTGATCGCCGCTTCCGTTCCAAACTTCCAGCGTAAACGACCCGTGCGATATTCCAAGCAATATAGATTGCCGTCTACCGAACCGCAATACACCGAATCTTTATACGCTACCGGCGAGCCGTTGACTTGATGCTCTGTGCGGAAACGCCAGATTTCTTTGGCGCTGCGCGCGTCTACAGCGTAGATAAATCCATCCGACGCGCCGACGATCACAATATCATCAACGACGCACGGCGAGCTGATGGAGGCTTTGCCCAACCGAAAGCGCCACAACGCCCAACCGTTGCGCGGATCGAGCGCGTAGAGCATACCATCGAGCGACGCGATGAATAAGGCGGCGTCGGAACTCGTCGCAGATGAGGTGATCGCTCTTTTGGCGTGGAATCTCCACTTCAGCGCGCCGCGAAAATCAACGGCGTAAAAGTCGCCGCTTTCGCATCCCACATACACCAGTTCGTTAAGTACATACGGCGTCGAGCGGACAGCGTCCGTCGCTTCAAACCTCCAAACCAACCTGCCCGTATTTATATTCACGGCGTGCATGTAGGCGTTGTCCGAACCGATGAACACGTGTCCTTCCGCAATGCGCGGCGAAGAACGCACTGGTCCTTCGGCATGATACGTCCACACTTCCTTGCCCGATATTCCGTTCACGGCATACAGCCGCTTGTCTTCCGAACCGAAATATACATTGCCGTCATACGCCGCCGGGCGCGAAACAACTCCGCCGTTCGTCGGATATTTCCACTTGAATTTCCCGTCCGCCGCGTTCAACGCATAAAGGTTGTTGTCGTACGAACCGACATATAACATGCCGTTAAGAACCGTCGGCGTTCCGCGAATTTCATCCTCGCATTTAAACGACCACAACGGTTTGATCGTATCTATTTGCCCAATTGAATTGGCAGTCGCTTTAATGCGCGCCAGCGCGCCCGTCTTCTTTGCCACCCCCATCAACGCCTGTTTCATCTCCGCCGCCGTGCGGAAGCGATTCTCCGGATCGTATTCCAGCGCAGTGTTGATAACCGCTTCTAATTCAGCGGATACGGCGGGATTAATACGCCGCATGGGGCGTTCGGCGAACGAAAACGGCGGCTCGATGCGCGGATCGCGGCGCGTCAACGCGTGATGAATAGTCGCGCCTAATGCGTAGATATCCGCGATCGGCGTGGCTTCGCCGCGATACTGCTCCGGCGGCGAGTAACCTTCCGTGCCGATCATCGTCCCTTTCATCCCCGTCTGAAATGTTTTGGCGATCCCAAAGTCCACCAAAATAACGTCGCCTTTTTGGTTAATCATCACATTCGAGGGTTTCATGTCGCGGAAGATGATCGGGTCGGGCTTGTGCTTGTGTAAGAAATCCAACACGTCGCACAGTTCAATCGCCCAGCCCAGAGTCTGTTCTTCCAGCAAAAAGCCGTTCGTATCGTTGATGATCGCCTCCATATCCTTGCCGAGGATAAAATCGAGCACAAGGTACGAGCGACTGCCGATTGTAAAATAATCGTTAATGCGCGGGATGGAAGGATGGTTCAGCGTGGCAAGCAGGTTGGCTTCACGCTCGAAATTTTGCACGATCGTTTGACGCACAAGCGGATCTGGCGCGGAATTGATCATCTCCTTAACCGCTACCAGTTTTGTCACATTCGGAAAATGCATATCGCGAGCGCGGTAGACCGACCCCATACCGCCGACGCCGATCACCTCTTGAATCGCATAACGATTGACAAGCGTAGCGCCCGGCTGAAGTTGTCGTAAAGCGGAGGAATCTCCTTCGCCCATACCGTCCAACTCAGGAAATATTCGAGTTTCCAGAACGATTCTCCTTTATCGGCAAATTATAGTTTGCCTAGCCGCGTTTGACAACCTAGAATCGAACGATTCCTCATTCTACCTTGCAGATGTGTTCATTTTACGGCACAATACAACCAATTCACAATTGGAGCACAGGAATCATGATCTCATCGCATCCCCTCGCTGGAGTCTACGCTGCGGCAGTCACGCCTCTTCGTCCATTGGACGGCTGCGCCTCAGAACTTGACCTGGAGTCTGTCCCAGCTCTTCTGCGCTTCCTCGCTGAGCGCGGATGTCACGGCGCGGCGCTTTTCGGCACTACCGGCGAAGGTCCCTCATTCTCGTCCACCGAGCGCGAAGCGTTGATGCGCGCCGCCGTCGCCGCGCGCGATTCATTAAATGATTTCCGTTTGATCGTTGGCACAGGCACGCCCAGCCTAACGGAAACGATCGAATTAACTAAACTAACGTTCGACTTGGGCTGCGACGCGGCGTTAATTCTCCCGCCGTATTATTTCCGCAAAGTCGCCGACGACGGTTTGTTCAACTGGTTCAGCGAGGTCATTCGCCGAGCCGTTCCAGCGGATAAATATATTATCGGGTATCACATCCCCCCGCTAACCGGCGTCGGCTTTTCCATCGAGTTGCTGCGACGTTTAAAAGACGCATTCCCGTCTCAATTTGCCGGCATCAAAGATTCATCGCACGATATTAACTTTGCGAAGACTCTCGGCGATGCCTTTGGCGCCGACCTTATGACGCTGAACGGCACCGATTCCTATTTGAAATTCGCCATGGAGAATCACGCCGCCGGCTGTATTACCGCGCCCGCAAATTTAATCTCTCCTAGTCTACGCGCCGTCTGGGATACGACGCGCGCCGGCAAGGACGCCAGCGAAATGCAAGCCCGCGTATCCGAACAACGGCGCATTTTAGAAAAATTTCCTCCCTTCCCGCCGATCCTCAAAGCGCTGCTCCATCGAAAGTACGGCTTACCGCGTTGGGCGCTCAAACCGCCGCTAAGCCTCGTCTCGAATACCGTGGAAGAACAAGCCTTACAAGAACTCGACCTGTTATTAGACGAATAATTCTCTACCGTATATTTGCACCGCTAAGCCCGCAAAAAACATTTTTAACTTAGCGGCGCCTTAGCGTGCTTTGCGGTAAAAATCTTTCACGCACGGTAGAGAAACGAATAATAAATCTATTCTTCGTCGATCACCCGCAGAAACGCCTTGACGACATTAGGATCGAAGGCAACGCCTGCCAGCGACTTAATATAATCAAGCGCGTATTCTTTGGAGCGCGCCGGGCGATGCAGCCGGTCGGAGCGCAACGCGTCCCATACATCCACAACCGCGAAAATTCGCGCAGCAAGGGGAATTGCCTCTCCTTTTAATCCAACCGGATAACCCGATCCATCCCAGCGTTCGTGATGATAATAAGGAATATCTATCGCGGGGCGAAGGTATTCGATCTTTGAAAGCAAGTTGTATGAATACACGGGATGCTGGCGCATTGCCTCGCGTTCTTCATCGGTTAGCTCGCCTGTCTTGAGCAAAATTCGATCGGGAATGCCCATTTTTCCAATATCATGCAACAACGCTCCGCGTCGAATATGAATCAGTTCTTTTTCGTTCACCCCCATAGCGTCCGCGATCTTCAGGGTGAGTTCCGTAATGCGCTGTGTGCGCCCTTCAGGCTCTTTATCGCGCAAGTCAAGCGCGGCAGACCAACCTTCAATCGTCGATTCATACGCCAAAGTTAGATCAATATTCGCGCGTTGAAAACTTTCAAAGAGCGCGGCGCTGTCTATGGCAAGCGCCGCCTGCCCGGCGAGCGTCTCGAGGAAATTCACCCATTCAGAAGAAGACTCCAGCTTCGAACGCTTGAACACTTCCAACACGCCTTTAACTTCGCCTTTCATAATCAATGGCACGCCGTAATATCCGATAAATCCTTCAAGCAAAAACAGCGGGTGTTTTTCATATTCGCGAATATCTTCCACATTAATCGCTTCGCGCCGCGCCGCAATGCGTCCTGCGAAGCTTTCGCCAACGCGCAAGGTCGTGCGCCCCAATCCACGCGAGCGAAACCCAACGCCCTCTGCAAACTCTAAAACGTTCATTGGTTGGTTTAACAATAGAATATCTGCGGCATCCGCTTTAAGATACTCAACCGCTTGACGTAAGATGGCTTGCAATGTGAAACGCAACTCGGCGCCGCTCGCGATAAACATATCTATCGTACGCAGAGCGTTCAACCGCTTAAGCTGAAGGTTGATTTGTTCCTCCGCTTCTTTTTTATCAGTGATGTCAATCATCAGCCCTTGCCAAAATGCGGGTTGCCCGTTTAAATCGCGCGCCAATATCGTTCGATCTCGAATCCAAACGATTCTGCCGTCGCGCGCGATCATTCGATATTCCTGATCGAAGGGAAGTTGAAATTGCTGCATTCTCTCCACTTCATTCAAAATCGCGTCGCTATCGGCTGGATGCAGAGTTTGTCGCCAGAGGAAAGGTTGCGCCAACCACTCTTCTTGAGAATAGCCGAGGAAATCCATAATCTGCGGGCTGACGTAGGTGGTTTTCTCCACCTCGTCAATTGGGTTGACGTATACGACCACCGGCAGCTGCTCAATCAGTTGGCGATATTTTTCTTCGGCTTCTTGCAGCGCTTCTTCGGCGTATTTTCTTTCCGCCAACTCCTGAGAGTTTTGGGTATACAGAATAGCGTTCTCAATGGCAAGCGCGGCGAGTTCAGAGAAGCGCGTCAACAATTCAAGATCGCTTTGATTGAACTCGCGTTCGGGCGTCTTGTATCCAACGCCCAACACGCCCATAATCTTTAATTTCGCCTTCAACGGGACCGCCGCCGCTGCATGAAGCCCCGCGCCTTCAAATTGACTGGAACGTCCGTCCCACGACATATACTCGTTCACAATAACCGGTTCGCCCGCCTCCCACGCTTTGCCCGCCAACCCTTCGCCTTTGCGTAAGCGCGAGTCAATGCGGCGCGCAGACGTTCCGCCTCTCATACTCAATACCAATTCGCTCTCATCAGCCTTGAGTAAATAGACAAATCCTTCTTCTGCGCGGAGTAGTTCAATCGCCTGCTTCAAAATTTCCTGAAGCACTTCAGAAAGTTCGGTTTGCTCAAGCAACGGCAGAATGGCTTTTTGCAGCGCCATCAGAATACGATTGCGATGCCGAATATCTTCATGCAAGCGCGCGCGTTCGATTGTCCTCGCCACCTGTCCCGAAACAAACTCCAAAATATGAAGCTCGCGTTCTGTATACGCATTCGGATCGCGATAATCCTGAAGCGCAATAACGCCGATAGTCCTGCCTTCCACCACTAACGGCGCCCCGATCCAAATCGGGGAAGGCGCGCCTACCAGTTCAACTTCTTTTTGTCGCGTCAATTCTTCAAAGTTCTTTGCGTCGCTTAAAAGCGATTTCCCCGTACGCAACACATATCCGGTCATACCGCGTTCGGGGCGAGCGGGCGGCAGCGAAATCACCCCTTCCATTTCGTCTACATAGTATGGGAAACTCAACAAATTGCTCGCTTCATCGTACAGAGCGATGTAGAAATTCTGAGCGGGCATTGTTCGTTCCACGATCGAATGCACAGCTCGGAAGAGTTCATTTAAATCAGCGGCTTTATCCGCCGCCTCGCCAATTTGATAAACTGCCGTTTGCAGCGTCTGCGCCTGCCGGCGTTCCGTAATATCGCGAACAATCTTCAGCAGGGTGGATTTCCCGTTATATTCGACCATCCTCGCGCTGACTTCAACAGGAAACAGCGTTCCATCTTTACGTTTATATTCAGTCTCATAGATCAGACCGCTTCCTTTGGAGACCTGTTCCATGCGCTCTTTCCAGTCTGCCAATGTGGCGATACTCTTCGAGACATCAAAAATTTCCTTTTCCATCAGTTCTTCGCGCGTATACTTCAGCCACCCCAGCGCTAATTGATCGAAGTCAACATAGCGCCCTGTCGCCGGGTCAAGCAAGAAGATCGCGTCGTTTGATTGATCCATCAACGCCCTAAACTGCTTGAGCTCGCCTTCCAATCGTTTGCGCGCAGTAATATCCTGATAACAGCTCAAAACGCAAGGACGCCCTTCAAAGACGATCGTCGTTGCAGAAAGCGCCGCCCACACGATCGCGCCGCTGGGCTTCTTCAAACGGACTTCGTGTTCGCGCAGCGCGCCGTCGCGTTTAAGCAGTTGCGCAACGCGCCGATGATTTAAAGGATTCGTGTAAAATTCCGCTTCTTTCCGTCCGATCATTGCGGAAAGCGACTCCCCCATCAAATCGGCAAATGCCGCATTCGCATAAAGAATCACACCGTCTGCTTGTGAATACAACGCAATCGGAGCCGGCAATATATCCAACGTGGATAGCAAAAAACTCTCTTCGCCGCGCAGCGCCTTCTTCACCGCTTCAAGTTCGTCAGCCTGCGCGATAGAGTTTACTTGCGTTTTATTCTTTTTAGACGCGGGCTTTATTCCGTCTTTTCGCGGGGCGTTCATTCGCTTGATTTTCCGATCTTCAGAATCTTCATCGTTCGCCGTCTGTATCTTTCTCTCTTTCAAACATTATAATAGCGTCATGCAGTCTTGGAGGCTTCTCACAACTCCGCCGATACGCGGCGCATGGAATATGGCGGCGGACGAGGCGATCTTACGTCATATTGGCAGCGGCGATTCGCCTCCGACATTGCGACTGTACGCGTGGTCTCCCGCTTGTCTCTCGCTTGGATATTCGCAACCTTTCGCCAATGTAGACGCGCAGCGAGCAGCCGCGCGCGGCTGGGATGTTGTTCGACGCATTACCGGCGGCCGCGCCATCCTCCACGCCGATGAACTGACCTATTCGATCATCGCTCCTAACGACGAACCGCGCATGGCGGGTTCGATCCTCGAAAGTTACAATCGCCTCGCTCAGGCGTTGTCGCTTGCCCTGCAATATCTCAATATACCGATAGAAATTAAAGAAGAAAGAATCAGCGGAACGCCAAACGCCAACCCGGTTTGTTTCGAAGTTTCATCCACATACGAAATCACCGCAAACGGGAAAAAACTTATCGGCTCGGCGCAAGCCCGCAAAAAAGAAGGCGCGCTTCAGCATGGTTCGCTGCCTCTGAGCGGAGACTTAACCAGAATTTGCGAAGCGTTGGTCTTTGACGACGAAGCGGCGCGCGCGGAAGCCTCGCAACGCTTGCTGACGCGCGCGACCACTGTAGAGGCGGCGCTGGGACGCACGATCGCATGGGAAACGGCGAGCCTGGCATTCATCCGCGCATTTGAGACGCAACTCGGCATTCAGTTTGAAAAAGGCGAATTATCTACGTCTGAACGAACAGCGATCAATGAATTAGTCTCGGAAAAATACGACTGTCCTTCATGGACACAACGCGTCTAACCTGAATCTTGCGAAAAAATAACGGTCGGAAAACCCAACGACGCAAAGAATTTAATTAAATACGCTTCGGCGTTAACTCGCGCTTGTTCCAAAATTCCATCTTCAAGCGCGGCTTTGAGAATTTCATCTTCCGCCTTTTGTCTTACAAGCGTTTCCAAATTTGGATCGGGTTTGGTCAGCAAGCCGGTATCGCGATTGTAGACGTAAGACTTGCCGTTATCGAGCGCGGCGATAAAGATCTCAGCGGGAGGCAATTGTACGGTTAGCACGCCGTTCTCATAGCGCATATTTTCGGGCGCGAGCTTCTCCATGTTAATACCGGCGATCACGGTTCCATGAGCGACAAACAGTATTTTATCGCCCATCAAGAATCCAAACGCGCCCTGACCCGTCTCGCCAGTGATCACTTTTTCGACGCTATATTGAATCGTCTCCAAACGCGCCAGCGCGCGAATCTCGTTGATGTAGGTCACCGGGTCGGGAATGATGGTAGGCGTGGGGTTGAGCAGATTCGCCATTTGCGTTTGCAGCGATTGATTCGCTTCGTTCACCTGCTGAAATGGAGCGGCTGCTGCGCGCGAAGCGTCTCGCACGGTCTGCATGATGAAATACGCGGCTATAGCGATCACCGCGATGATCAATATGGAGAGCAGACTATTATTGTTCTTCATGCTTCCATTATAATCGTTCAAGGAATATTATGACGCATAAGGTTGCTCGTTCGATCTCTCTTTGCGCGATTCTGATCGTAGTGGCGTGCAACTTTCCACGCCTTACTATAACGCCGGCGCAAACTTATACCCCAACCCCGCAGATAGAGACGGAACCCTCTCTTGCCTCTCCACAAACGGCGGAACTCGGCACGGACGAAAATCCGTTAATCCTCGCATTGCAGCCTTCCGCCGGCGCGACGGAGATCGAATCGGCAAACTTTATCGCCGCGCAATTGCTCGAACGGACAGGTTATACCGTTGTCGCAGTAATTCCCGATTCGGAAAGCGCGCTTGTAAATGATTTTGCCATCGGCAACGCTCATATCGCCCTGTTGTCTCCATATGGTTATTTGTTGGCGCACAAACAAGGATTCGCCAAAGCGGCATTCGCGCTCATGCGCGACGGCAACGCTTTCTATGGCGCTCAATTCCTTGCGCGTCACGATGCGGATTTTCTCTCCTATTTCGATCCCGCATCCGCGACAAATACTAACGACGACGCGCGCGCGGCATTGAGACAATTCAACGGGAAGAAACCTTGCTGGACGGATCGAACCTCAATCTCTGGATACGTCGTCCCGCTAGGTTATCTCAACGCGAATAACGTCATCTCTCAGCCAGCTGCATTCGTAGAGGGACACCCTACCGTAGTGCGCTCGCTATACGCCGGCGGGATTTGCGATTTCGGCGCGACATACATTGATGCGAGAAAATTCCCCTCGTTGGAAGATCAATTTCCCGACCTGATGGAACGCGTGATCGTGATCTGGCGTATGCCGGCGATCATTCCTTATGAAACGCTGGCATTCTCATCACATATGCCCGCTCCCATGCGCAATTTGTTTGCAAAGACTATTCTAGTTCTCATGCAAGTTGACCGCGGGCGCGCAGCGCTCGAAGCCGCATACGGAATTAAGGAGTTGATGCAGGTGAATGACGCTTCCTACGATGAGTTTCGCCGCTATGTAGAAGCGTCTCATCTTGATCTTGCGGAATTGATCAAATAAATCAGGAAGACAATAAAAAAAGACCTCGCCGTATGGCGAGGTCTTTTTTTACTTATGTGCCGGTTAGGGCAAGGACGAGTTGATGGTGCTGAACGTGTTGCCGATCTTGGGACCGAGCAAGCGCATAACAGCGATTACAACGATGGCCACAAGCGCGATAATAATCGCGTACTCGACGAGGCCCTGACCTTTTTCTTTCGGTGCAAACAACATGGTAATATTCCTTTCTTCAATAAACTTTATCCGAGGAACACCCTGCGGACTGTTCACAGTATAGCCGCTTTCTAA
Organism: Anaerolineaceae bacterium; assembly: GCA_022181005.1. GTDB lineage: Bacteria > Chloroflexota > Anaerolineae > Anaerolineales > Villigracilaceae > Defluviilinea. Next base: position 11,990 of record BQMV01000245.1, read on the forward strand.
AAATTTTCAAGGTTTAAAAGGCGAAATCGCGTTTGCAAGTTTGTTAATCGCTGGCGGCAAATCGAGCAAAATTGGAGGCTTCGCGTTCGGCTATTCCGTAACGCATTGAGCGCAATCTACGCGCGATTCTTCATAAGAAGTCAAGAAGGAATCCAGACAACCTAACCCATATTTAGGGCTCTTCTA
>BQMV01000246.1 GCA_022181005.1 Anaerolineaceae bacterium
GTTCAAGTCGCGACGGGTGAGCATGACGCGCCGACCGCAGCCTGTGCATTCCAATCCAATAGCCGCGCCGAGACGCGTGACAATCCATTCGTACGAACCGCAGGGATGCGGTTTACGGAGGCGTAATCGGTCGGAGAGGCGCAGGTCGGGGAGCATAACAATAATAAAAAAACGATCGGTATGATACAGCCATTATAAATGAATCGTGATAAACTACGAATGAAATCTGATTGCGGAGATAAGCATGCCGACACATAAGACGCACCCAGTAGAAATCGCAGGACTCAGACGCGAACTGCCCCTGTTTGAGGTCAAGCCGGGTTTGAAAATCGCCATCCTTAATATTCTCGGCGATACCGAACTGACGCAGGCTTCCGCAAAGGAGTTGGCGAAGCAACTCGCCGCGAAGCCATTTGATGCGTTGGTGACGGCGGAAGCGAAGTCTATTCCACTGGCATACGCACTCTCTGTCGAGACACGGAAACCCTACGTCGTGTTGCGTAAAACGTATAAATCGTATATGGGAGACGCTCTCAAAGCCGAGACGCTGTCTATCACCACCGGCGAACCGCAAACATTGATTCTTGACGAGAAAGACTTCGAACTCATTAAAGGAAAAAAAGTCGTTATCATAGACGATGTAATCAGCACCGGTTCGACGTTGCAGGGGATCAGGATGATCCTTGACAAAGCCGGCGCAACTATCGCGGCGGAAGCGGCGATCTTTACCGAGGGCGATCGCGCCGAGTGGATGCACATCGTTTCACTGGGACATTTGCCGTTGTTTACCGATTAAAAACGCAGGGGCGAGGCGATGTCCTGAGCTTGTCGAAGGATTCTCTCGTCCGTTTGTATGTAACCCAACAATTGGGCGAGGAAGCCCCGCCTCTACGAAATTAACTTCTGTTTTTGTCCGCGCGTCATCTTCTTGATGGCGCGTTCGCGTTTCATTGCAGAGGTTCGATCTGGCTGTTCTTCCACATATGCCAACGTCACCGGAAGCCGCATGCGCGTATATTTTGCGCCGCGCCCTTTGTTGTGAACGGCGACGCGCTTTTCGGGGTCAAGAGTCCAGCCGGTGTAATACGTCCCGTCGGCGCATTCGACGATGTAGCAAAAGCAACGCGTCATTTGCCCTTCTTGCCGCGTGTAAGCAGATTCCCAAAGAACATATGCCCCATCTTTTCGCCGAACGTTTGTGGATCTAATTCGTTAGGCTCGCGCGGCGGAGTCCAATCCGCTGCAGCGCGTTCATGCAGCCAACGGTCGCGGAATTTGACTGCGCCCTCCAACAAAGCCGTTAAGCTCGTCTCATCTGAAGCGGCAACGCGATCGCGAATCTTAAGCAACGACTCGATATACGCATCGAGCGCGCGGACGGCGTTGGCTGAATTTCCTAACGCCGCTTCAGCGAGCGATTTTGCTTCATCGTGATATGCCATCGCGGCGGTAACGGTCGCATAGGGGCGCGCCGCCACTTTACGCGCATCTGCCCAGCCCGGTTGAGATGCCGTCGCATTCAACAGAGCTGCGCCTGCCAGTTGCGGCAGCAAGTGCACAGCCGCCAGCAAACCATCGGCTTCATCCGAATCGGTCAATGTAAATTTGGCGCCGAGCAGCGTCGTCAAATCGGTCGCTAGAGTAACCGCCTCTTCAGGAGTTCCGTAAGGAGCGTTAATAAGAAACTGACCTTCCTTAAAAAGATCGGCGCGAGCGGCGTCTACGCCAAGTTCAACGCCATGCACATAATCTGCGCCAACCGCAGGCGAGAGTCCCACATAATAACATTCCTCTGGAATTTTTTCGCTAACCCATTTGGCAACCGTCGCTTTGGCGGGAGCGGTATCCAAGATCACCGTCCCTTCTTGCAGGTCTTGAGCGATATACCCAAGCGTAGCATGGATCTCGCTCAGCGGCAGGCTGAGAATAACGACATTCGCTTCGCTGACCGAAGCCGGCAAATTGAATTTAATCTCATCCACTGCGCCTATTTTCTGCGAAGCGCGCGCGACGTTAAATTCTTTATCGTGCCCCACCCGTTTAATGTTTTTCTGCCCAGCCAGCGCCAGCCCGATCGAACTTCCCACTTGCCCTAAACCAATGATGGTGATTTGAACGCTCATCATAACCTCTCAAAGTAGAACGCCCTATTGGTTGACTCACAACGTATTAAAATCCTCAACCTAACTTGCGGGACGGTTCTTACGATTATACCCGCCCTTTAAAGTGCGAGAACCGCGGACGCCGACCGCGGTTCCCTACGAAAGGAGGAGAAGAGAAATCACCTTACAGCGCTAACTTTATCATAGGACGTTCAAACCTACTTGACGACAAACCTACGATTACCCTACGATTGCCCTACATATTTTTAAGTCAATATCGAAACAAAGAAGGCATCCGCTGGACGCCTTCTGACAAAAATTAATACTCAACCATACGCTTTAACGATTTCGCGTGTTTGACCCACGCTTTTACCTGGCTCAACACCGGCATTCTCCTCACCAAGTTGCGCTTCGCGTTCGCTTTCGCCATGGCTTCCAACAACGCTTCCGGGCGGCGTTGCGCCAGCTCGGCGACTGTATCTACGCCCGCGTATTCAAGCAAGTCGGAATACTGCGTCGAGACGCCCTTCACGCGGAATAAGTCTGCGCGATTTACCCATTCTAAAATTGTCTTCGCCTGAAAACCCGTTTCCTTCGCAAGTTCCTGCCGTCCTTTGCGCGTGCGGCCCGCTTGCAATAATCCATTCACGCCGCGCACGCCAGCCTTATTCAACTTCGCCGCATAGGCGGGACCAATGCCTTCAATTTCCTTGAGAGTAGTCATTTGTTAAACTCCTTCTTTATTTTACATTTAGCATAGTATAACATTTTATTCAACGACAACAAGCGCCGGGCGGCGATTATGCGCGGAATACACTATAATTTCAGCACAGGTGATCTCATGAATAAAAAAGAACAAAATGCCCCGCCTATCTATATCGGTGAATTGAATGGGACTGCGCTTGGAGATTTTCGCATTGCTGCCTCAGACCTCGGCTTGGTTGCGATCGAATGGGCTGACTCACAGTCCGAGTTTGACGCGTACCTCGCGCGGCTTAAGCGTCCCATCGTGGAAGATGCCAAGCGCATCAAGCCTTATGCGAAAGAACTTGTCGAATATTTCAAGGGGAAACGCCGCACTTTTACCTTTCCTATTGATTGGACGCGCTTCACTGCGTTCCAGCGTAAAGCGTTGCAAGCCGTGTTCCTCATCCCCTATGGCGAGACGCGAACTTACATGGATATCGCGCGGCAGATCAAACGTCCGCGCGCGTATCGCGCGGTGGGAAACGCTAACGCGACGAACCCCATGCCGCTGGTAATTCCCTGCCATCGCGTCGTCGGCGCGGACGGCAAGTTACACGGATACGGCGGCGGGCAAGGATTGAAGACCAAAGCATGGTTGTTGAAGATGGAAAACGCAACCATTGCATCAACGACAACTGCATAAAGATGCATATTTTATATGACCTCAAAATTTAAAGAAATGTTCTTGAAAAAGCGGGGATATCTCGCGCCGCTCGCGCTTTTTCTTATCTTTCTTGCCTTCACCTTGCCGGGCGTTTCATGGGGCGCGCCCGGCATTTGGCACCCGGACGAAATCGTCGTCCGAGTTATCAGCGCATTGCACGGCGAATGGAAGTTCAGCGAATATAATTTTGATTATCCCGACCTGCCGCAATACACAATGTTTTACTTGGGGAAGATCATCCTTGCGTTAGGATACTCAGACGGAGAGGTTTTGATGGCTTCGCGCTTCCTATCTGTCGCGCTCGGAGGACTGATCGTTGTCCTAAGTTACTTTATAACGCGCCGCATCGGCGGAAGCGTCCGAACGGCGTTCCTCGCCGGACTATTGCTGATTTGCGTCACCCCGCTTTCTTCCAACGCCCGCTTCGCGCATAACGATATGTACGTTGTTTTTTTCATAACGTTTATCATTTTATTCCTGCTTTGTTGCCTTCAAACTGGGCGCAGAGGCTGGCTGTATGCGGCGTTCACGACGGTAGGCATGGCGGCTTCAAGCAAATATACCGGCGGGAGTATGGCGTTCGTTGTCCTCATCGTCTATTTCACTTTGCACTGGAAGACTCTCCGCGCCGATTGGTTCCGTATCGCAGAGACGCTCTTCATCGGCGGCGCGCTCATGGCGCTAGGGTACGCGCTCGGTACTCCTAAAGCATTGACATGGATGGCGTACTATTTTAAGAGAGTCTTCGCGGTATTAAATTGGCAGGTCAACTATGGCAGAGACCCCGATAGCGTTCGGGGCATTATCGGCCAATACGCCGTATTGCAAGATGGACTGGGAACGGCGCTCTTCTTGATTCTCGCGGCCTCATTTTTATGGGCGTGTTTTCGCGTCGCGCGATCGTTACGAAATCACTCATTGACAAAGGAGTCGCAAGTCGGCGGATTCGCGGTCCTGCTGTTGACGATTTTTGCGCTAGATTTCCCCATCATGCTCTCGTACAATTATCAATTGCGCTACTTTCTTCCGCTTATGCCGCCGCTGGCGATACTTGCGGCATTCTTTGTAGAAAGGTTGATCGCCCGCGCAAAATTATCCCGCTTCCACATCCTTCCTTCTGCAGCGACGCTTATATTATCAATTGTTATTCTTTATTCCTTTGCGCGGTTAATCAGCGCAGCCCTCTTATTTATAAACGATGCGCGTATTCCCGCCACGCAATTTATGCTCACGCTTCCCGCTGGCGCATCGCTTGAACATACAAGCTATCCGCCGAATTACCCGGAGGGATATTTCTCTCGCGAACATAATTACCCGTTATATATAAAGAAAGGTTCTACAGACATTGTGCCTACAAATAAAACGTATGAGTTTAATAAAGCCGAAGAAGGCTTGCTCGATCGCAAAACCGATTATCTGGTCGTGGACAATTTCACAGCCGACCGTTTGAAAGACAAATACGTTTGCGAACAAGTTCCGCAAGAATGTGAATTCTTCGCTCGGCTTGAACAGGGCGGAACGGAACGCTACCGGCAGATCGCAGAATTCAAGTATGCGTTGCCGCCTTGGCTGCCGCAAATCCGCATCTTGTTCGCCAATCCCGTTATCCGTATATACGAGCGCGTCCAATGAACGATTTCAGAATGGGTTATATTGCCGTCATCGGTCGTCCGAACGTAGGTAAATCCACGCTTATCAACGCGTTGTTGGGGCAGAAGATTGCGGCGGTATCGCCGAAGCCGCAAACCACGCGCAAGCGTCAACTAGGGATTCTCACCAGCGCGTCGTATCAACTTGTTTTCGTGGATACGCCCGGCCTTCACAAAGCGCGTCATAAACTTGGCGAGTTTCTAAATCGCGAGGCGGAAGAAGCGCTGGCTGGTATGGACGCGATCCTCTGGCTGGTAGACGGATCGGTTCGACCGACGGAAGAGGATAAACAGATCGCGCTGTTGCTCAACAAACTTCCACGGCGAACTCCGCTGACGCTCGTTGCGAACAAAATGGACCTGACTTCCGCTGAGGCGTTGAGTCGGAATCTTGAAGCGTATCAAGCCTCGACGCGGAAAGATGCGAAAACGCTTTCCATTTCCGCCGCGCAGAATCAAAATCTCGATGAATTGATTGAATTGTTAGTTTCGTTGAGTCCATTTCGCTCGCCAGAGTTCGACGAGAAGCAAGTCACCGATTCGTACGAGCGCGACATCGCCGCAGATTTGATTCGCGAGGCGTGTTTGCATAAATTACGCGAAGAAGTGCCGCACGGCGTAGGCGTGCGTATTGACGAGTTTAAAGAGCGCGAGAACGGGATGTTGTATATTAGTGCAACAATTTTTGTAGAGCGCGAATCGCAAAAGGGGATCGCGATCGGCGATGGCGGGAAGATGTTAAAGGCTATCGGCTCTGCCGCGCGTAAAGAGATCGAAAAAATGGGCGGGCAACCTGTGTTTTTGGAATTGCGTGTGAAGGTATTGAAGGATTGGCGCAACAACGAGAACGCGATGCAAAGATTGGGATATCGGATGGGGAAGAAGAAAAGGAAATGATCCGCAGATAATTTTGAAACAGCGACAAAGATAAAGTTTATTTCACTTTCAACGGTTTGAATCCCGCGCCTAATACTTCATGCGCCGCGCCGATGACTACAAACGCTGTCGGATCGCATTCGTCAACAATATCTTTAAGCGCGGTCACTTCGGCGCGAGTAATAACGCAATACAAAACGAGACGCTCCGATCCCGTATACGCTCCCGCGCCTTCGAGGATCGTCACGCCGCGTTGAAGTTCCTCGATGATGCGGTTGGAAACGGCATCCGGTTCAGATGTGACGATCGTCGCCGTGCGAATCGTGCGGCTGCCTTCCAAAGTCGTTTCAGCGACCAATCCGCTCACATATAACGCGATCATTGCATAGAGGGCTTGCTTCCATCCGAAGACAAACCCCGCGCCGAGGATGACGGCGGAATCGACAAAGAGATAACTTTGCGTGACGGGAATCCCGCGCCAATGGCTGAGGATGCGCGCCAGAATATCCGAGCCGCCGCTGGTGCCGCGCGCGCGATAGATCAGTCCATAGCCGATGCCGCTGACGATAGCGCCATAGAGCGTATTGAGGAAAATATCTCCTTGCAGGTCATGCACCAATGCCGCGCCGAATCCGCCTTCTGTAAAAAGCGGCGTATTAGGCAATATGTCAATAAACGTGGAGTAGGTCAAGATCGCGATCGCGGTTCGCAGCACAAAGCGGTGTCCGCCGAGGAACCGCCACCCCAGAATAAAAAGCGGAATGTTGCCGATGAGCACCATCAAGCCGATGCGCCAACCCGTAAAATAATTAATCAACTGCGCGATGCCGCTCACGCCGCCCGACGCTAAATTGGCGGGAATAAAAAACGCGCGCAACGAAAACGCCTGGATCAAGGCGGAGAGGATAATCAGAAGGTAATCGCGAAAGGCGGGAAGATGTTTTTTCATTGGGTTTGCACAGCGCTTTCCATGCTTCTTTTCGTAGAAAAATGTCGGATGAAGTTCATCCCAGTCGCAAAGATTAAGATAACCAATAAAGAAGGAAAAGCATTGCCTAGATACGCGGGTCTATATTTGAAAGGCGTCAGAATCAACGCATACGACAGGGATATGCCGATAATCAATAGTATTGAGACGACCTTGTTTCGAGAGTCCTTAATCTCCGGCAAACTGGCAAAAAACAGCGCCATCGGAGCGGCAAGTATTGAAAGAGTATAGTCGTTGCTAATCGGAACGGTAAGCGCGACGAGCGTACAGCTCAGCAGCAGATAATAATCCACGCCGCCTTCGCGCCTCAAGTAAGAAATCCATACACTTAAGAACAAGCACACCGCGATAATCAGCAAGAACAGCGTGGAGAGACGTTCGGAATTCTGTTGGATCAGTGTCAGCGTTGCGGCGTTGGTCAGCCCTAACTGTCCGCTTTCCAGTCCTTTAACGAACGATTTAATAGAGTGGTTGCCAGTCCAAAGCCAGCCGGGAGTCGCCAGTTGGGTTAACGCTGAACTTGTAAATTCTATAAACGCTTTATAACCCATGGCGAATAGAAGAATAAAATTAAAAAACCCGATTCCTATAAAGCGCAATGCGATTCGCTTCCAGTTCCGCCAGTCATCTACCAGCATAAGGATAAATATCGCCGGGTACAGTTTTAATTGAATTGCGAGCGAAAATAAAAAATACGCAAATATGCGATGCGCGGGACGATAATGAAATATATAGATCGAGAGTATACAAAGCAGAAACGTTAGAACGTTATATTGTCCTCGTTCAAGTTCAAACTGAAGACCGTATGAGATCAATCCAGTAAGAAAGAATATCAGAACAATCGCCGCTTTTTCCATTCGAAAGACAGCAACCGGGATTAAAAATGTCAACGCGAAATAACTGACCAATGTAATTGACGTAAAAATTACGAAAAGGGTCGCGTAATCGCTAATCAACAAAGCGGGAGCATATAGGATATAAGATAACGGCGGATAAAATTGAATATGATACGGAGATTGTCCATTCGTAAACCAGTTTTTGATCAGATTGACGAAATCAATCATATCGTTGCCAATCGGAAATCTGTCCGGTAGATACGTAGTGAAGTAACGTATACGATGAATATCGTTCAAAAATACGGGCGCGATAAAGAATAGAAGATAGATTGTAAAAAAGGAAAGCAGCAGCCACGTCAGAAGCGGCGCGTTCAACAGCCGTCGGAAGAAATCAGCGATCTTTTTCCGCGCTTGGATCTTCTCAGGCGTTTTTGTCAACGCGATCCAGAAGCCGACTAAAGAAATAACGACTCCGATCTCAATTCCTGCGATTTGTGCGGCTTGAACGCCTGCTTTCGCCGTCGGAAGCAAGTCAACTAAAACGGAGAGAAGCGTTCCTGAAATTCCAAGAACGATCAAACCTATGCCTATTTTATACGCATTCATAGCGAGTTTTATTCTACGCGTCCTTATAAATTTAAATCCGATTCGCTCAAAATGTCCACTCCCGCCGCTTCTTCAATCACGCTCACAACTGCCGAGTTATCGAGCTCGCCCATGCCCGCGTCAATCATCCGCTGAAAGAGTTTTGTATTCTCCGCCGCAGAGGGAATGGGAACGTTATATTCCTGCGCAGTCTCCATCACGATCCGCAGATCTTTTAACTGCATACGCGCTTTGAAGCCGGGGCTGCGGTTGCCCTCGAACAAACGCGGCGGTTTCACATCGAGAGTCCAGCATTGCGCCGCGCCGCCTTTAATCGCATCTACGACCTTGCGCGGATCCACGCCCGCCTTCTTCGCGAAGACAAGAAGTTCGCCCATTGCGACCATCTGTGCGGCAACCATGATCTGATTCGCGGCTTTCGCTACCTGTCCTGCGCCCGCTTCGCCAACATGCGTGACCGTTTTGCCCATCGTCAGCAACACTGGCATGATACGTTCCAGCGCGGACGCCTCGCCGCCGACCATAATGGTGAGCGTTCCGTTGCGCGCGCCTATATCGCCGCCTGAAACGGGCGCGTCAAGCGCGAATGTTTTTTTCGCCTTCAACGCTTCAGCGATCATCCGCGCAGAAGCGGGCTTGATTGTGGAGTTATCCGCATAGACCAATCCCTCATGCGCGCCTTCGATAATTCCCTCTGCGCCGAGAACGACTTTTTCCACGTCGGGCGAATCGGGTAGATTGGTGAAGATCGCATCCACTTGTGCAGCGACTTCTTTAGGCGACTCCACGGCGGTCGCGCCCTCCGCCACGAGTTCCTCCATTGCCGCGCGAGAACGATTATGCACGACCAGCGGAAATCCCGCCTTGAGGATATTCCGCGCCATAGATTTGCCCATCAATCCCAATCCAATGTATCCGACTTTGAGCATATATATTCTCCTAAACGCCGCTACATAGATAGCCGCTTCGCGTTACCCCCATCTCCACGTCGTTCCATCTTTGCTGTCTTCGATCGTCACGCCCATCTCTTTGAGCTGGTCGCGGAGTTCGTCCGAACGCGCCCATTGTTTTTGTTTCCGCGCTTCTGTTCGTTCGGCGATGAGCGCGATGACTTTCGCTTCGTCCTCGCTGGAGCCGGTCTTTTCTTTGAGTTGCAAACCAAGCACGCCAGTTAACTCGCGCAAAATTTTCTGCGCGGGTTTGAGTTGCGAGTCGTTCGCGCCGTTATCGCGGGCGGTGTTGATGGCTTTGACGAGTTCATATAATGAAGCAAGCGCGAGCGGGGAATTGAAGTCGTCATCCATCGCGTCGGTGAAGGACTTGCGAGTCGCTTCGGCGTGCGCGGCGAGTTCGGCGGCGCTCCCGGCGGAGAGTCCGCTTGACGAGGGCGAGGCAGGCCGCAATGCGGACTTGAGGCGGTCGAGCGATTTTTCGGCGGCGTCTTGAGTCTCGTCGTTGAAAATCAGCGGCGCGCGGTACGATCCCATCAGCACGAGCATCCGCATCACATCCGCGTCGCGCGTTTTCAAAAAATCCTTGATGCTGACGATGTTGCCGAGGCTCTTGGACATCTTCTCGCCGCCGAGTTGCAACATGCCGTTGTGAATCCAATAGCGCGAAAATTGTTTGCCTGTGTAGGACTCGGACTGCGCGATCTCGTTTTCGTGGTGCGGAAAGATCAGGTCGTTGCCGCCGCCGTGAATGTCAATTTGTTCGCCGAGTTCGGCGAGGTTCATCGCGGAACATTCGATGTGCCAGCCCGTGCGACCCTTGCCCCACGGACTGTCCCATGAAATTTCGCCGGGCTTGGCGGCTTTCCACAACGCGAAATCCATCGGATGATTTTTCGCTTCGCCCACTTCGATGCGCGCACCCGCCTGCATATCATCAAGTTTGCGCCCGGAGAGTTTGCCGTAATCCTTATCGTCAGCGACGCTGAAATAGACATCACCGTTCGATGCGGCATACGCGGCTTCTTTTGTTATCAAGCCCTGAATGAATTCGATGATGAGCGGCATGGTCTTGCTCACCTGTGGATTCGATGTGGCGGGAAGCACGTTTAAATTTTTGAGATCGTTGGCGTAATCTTCAATGTAACGTTGCGACAATTTGAGCGGGTCTTCGCCGAGTTGATTGGCGCGGTTGATGATCTTATCGTCCACGTCGGTGTAGTTCATCACGTGCCGCACGCTGTAGCCGCGATATTCGAGATAACGGCGGATGATGTCGAACACGATCGCAGACATGGCGTGACCGACATGCGCGTCGTTATACACCGTGACGCCGCAGACGTACATCTTGACGACGTTCGGTTCGAGGGTGACGAATTCTTCTTTCTTGCGGGTTAATGTGTTGTAGAGTCGGATCATTTCAAAACCTTTGCCGCAGAGAATTAACCGCTAAGAACGCGAAGTCCGCTAAGAAGAATTTAAAAATCTTTGCGCTCTTGGCGCGCTTCGCGGTTAAATCTCTTCTAACTCTGCGGATTATTTTTTCTTTCGTCCATTCTCGTCTTCCACGCGTGCGAAGATCATGCGTCCCGCCGCAGTTTGGAGGACTTTCGTGACGACCACCTCTTTATACTCGCCGATGTAATCGTGACCGTTCTCCACCACCACCATCGTGCCGTCGTCCATGTAGCCCACGCCTTGACCTTGTTCCTTGCCTTCTTGGAAAATATTTAACGTCATGCGTTCGGCTGGCAGAACGACTGACTTGACCGCGTTTGCCAGTTCGTTGATGTTGAGGATCGTCACGCCTTGCAATTCTGCCACGCGGTTCAGGTTGTAATCGTTAGTGAGGATCGGACATTTTAATTGCTTGGCAAGCACAACCAATTTATCGTCCACTTCGCGCACGCCTTCCGCGTTGATGTCGCTGATGCGCACGAGAATGTTCGGCAATTTTTGCAGTTCAGCCAGCGCTTCCATGCCGCGTCGTCCGCGCTGCCGGCGCAGACCGTCAGCCGAGTCGGCGATATATTGCAGTTCGTTTAGCACAAAACGCGGGATGAGAAGCGTGCCGGGCAAAAACCCCGTCCGAGCGATGTCTGTCACGCGCCCGTCAATAATAACGCTGGTATCAAGTAAGGTTGTGCGGTTGAGATTCGTCCATGAAGACGAGGAACCGCCCTCGCCGCCGCGTCCGCTCAACGTGCTGAACAAGCCCATAATATCTCCCTGCCGCATGACGAACAACGAGATTCCCAGCCACACGCACGCGATCACGCCAGCCAGCGGCATGATCTGACTAAACGGTTTGGGCAAAAGCGAAAGCGGAAAAGCAAGCAAGGCGGCCGCGAGCAAGCCGACGATCATGCCGAATAACCCGGCGAACAGCATTTCCGCTGA
>BQMV01000247.1 GCA_022181005.1 Anaerolineaceae bacterium
GGGGCGATGAGAGGTAGAGGATGTTTTCTGCGGCTAGGCCAAGGATATCGGGTTGAGGAGGCGATGGCGGAACTGCCGACCCGCCGTAGGCAACCGGCAGAAGGGAGGCATAGGGAGGTTCGACGCTATTTTGAATCGCTACGCTTGGAGTGGGAGAACCCCACCAATTGCCCTGAAAGTCTTTTGTGTTTGTCGTGTTGGGCAGCGGCAAAGAGCCGCCAGTTTGACGATCTACGACTTGACCGTACCAATTGCCGCTAATATTGTTGCCGCGAAACGTCGAACCAATAGCGGATTGCACCGGCGAATTTGAGCCGCTGCTGGCGTCCAAGAAAAGAACGCCTACCGTCCGATTGTTCATGATTTTGTTGCTCATGACGGTCAAGCTATCAGTCGTGTTGCGGAAAATCATACCGGTATGATTATCGCTAATGTCGTTTCCTGTGATTATGTGCCCCGAACTTTGATTAATATCAATGCCTGTGCGGTTGCCGGTAATTAGGTTATTTTGAATTAACGCGTTCGTAATTGTCACGCCTTGAATGGCAATTCCCGCCGAGTTGAGCCCCGCGTTATTCCAGTCCACCGGATTATTTCCAATCCGGGTAATCGTGAACCCTTGGATTGTAACGTTGCTTGCCGTGATTCTAACCGTTGCGGCGGAGGCGCCGCCAATTTGACCGACGATGGTCGTCGTGGCGGAACCAGCGCCGCTAAGCGTTAACGATTTGCTGATATCAATATCTTCGTTATAAGTCCCCGCATTGACGTTAATCGTATCGCCAGCGGAAGCGGCGGTAATGGCGTTTTGGATGGTTGCGTAACAGCCGACGCCTCCTACGCATAACGTGGCGGCGCGCGCTTGGCTGACGGGCAAAGAGCCAAAAACCAGCATAGCGATCATTAAAGCCGCAAATGCCTTGAAAACAACTGATGGTTTCATTAGCTTCTCCTAGAAAATAAATTGTAAGATATTCTTTGGGGAGAGTGGTAGAATTGGAGCGGCGTCCCTGAAAACATCCTGAGCTGCGGTTATAATATTAAGATGAAGATTAGTCAAGGATGAGAAGGCGAATTTGCAAGCTGATTGTTGATTTTTGGGGAAATTATCGCGGTTAATTGCTTCAAAAACTCGTTAGGTCTTTTTGTTATCTCAAATACAACCAATTCAATTCTTTCAACCGTTCAGCCAGCGACTCAGTCAAATCGCCTTCGTTCATCTGCCACTCCCAATTGCGCCCTAGCGTGGAAGGGAAGTTCATCCGCGCTTCGCCGCCGCAGTTCAACACGTCTTGCATGGGCGTCATGGCAATTGCGGCTACCGACGACCAGACCGCGCGGATCAAATCCCATGCGAAGTTGCTTCCATCCGATTTTAAATATTTCAGCGCGAATTCACGCTCATTTTTGTCAGCGGCTTCAAGCCAGCCTCGCGCGGTGTTGTTGTCGTGCGTGCCGGTATATGCCGCGCAATTTTCGGGATAGTTATGCGGTAGAAAGGGGTTGCCGGGACCGGAAAAGCCGAACTGTAATACTTTCATGCCCGGCAGTTTGAATTCTTCGAGCAGGGCGATTACGTCGGGCGTGATCAAGCCAAGGTCTTCGGCGATGATCGGGAGGTTGAGATCGGCGGTTGCCGCGCCGTCGCTAAGTTTTTCGTTGAGCGTGCGGAAGAAATCGGAACCGGGACCCGGAACCCAATGTCCATGCTCGGCGGTTTTGTCCCCAGCGGAGATTTCGTAATAGCCCGCAAAGCCGCGAAAGTGATCGAGCCGCAAAATGTCTAACGATTTCAGCGCGGACTTGATCCGCTCCAGCCACCATGCGTAACCAGACTCTTTATGCGCATCCCAGCGATAGAGCGGATTGCCCCATAATTGACCGGTGGGCGAGAAAAGGTCGGGCGGCACGCCGGCGACGACGGTCGGAGCGCCTGCTTCATCGAGAAAAAATAATTCGGGGCGCGACCACACGTCGGCGCTGTCGTAGGCGACGAAGATCGGCATGTCGCCGATAATTTTCAATCCCTTTTCGTTAGCGTACTTTCGCAAACTTTCCCATTGGCGGAAGAATAAAAATTGGTAGAACGAATGGCGACGGATATCGTCTGATAATTTTTTACGCGCCTCGTCTAAGGCAGATTGCTTGCGCGCGCGGAGCTGCTCTTCCCATGTATTCCACGCTTTGCCGCCGTGCGAATCTTTCAATGCCATGAAGAGAGAAAAGTCATTCAACCATGCCGCGTTTTGTGCGCAAAAATAATCGAAGCCGTCGCGGAAGTCTTTAGCCGAGGCGGAGAAGCGAGCGAAAGATTTGGAGAGTAGATTCAGCTTCCACGGGATGAGCGCGCCGAAATTTACGCGAGAGACAGGAAATTTCGGCGCGTTGCGCAAGTCGTCTTGAGTCAGCAATCCAGCTTGAATCAAAACGTCTGGGCTAATTAGATAGGGATTGCCCGCGAAGGCGGAGAAACATTGATACGGCGAATCGCCATAGCCTGTCGGTCCGAGCGGAAGGATTTGCCAAAGTTTGCAGTTTGCCGATGCGAGCCAGTCAACAAAACGATAGGCTTGCGAGCCGAGGTCGCCGATGCCGTACGGGCTTGGAAGGCTTGTGGGATGTAAAAGGATTCCGCCGGCGCGATCAAACTTCATTTGCCAGCCTTTTTGTCTCCACAGTCTGCCCAGCGCGGATAACTGTTTCAGTTTCGCTGTAATCGCTTATGGCAACATCGGTGCCGATCTCGGCTTCCGGCTCGACGACATATCCGGGCGGCACTTCGCTGTTTTTGCCGACAAGCGCGATGCGAATATCTTGGTCGGCTACGCCCCAGCCGATGCGGGCGTTCTGCCCGATGCGGGCGCGTTTGTCTAGTATGGCGCGCTCGACGACCGCTCCGCTTTCGACGACGGCGTTGGTGGCGATGATCGATTCGCGCACTACTGCGCCGGCGCGAATTATGACGCCCGGCGAGAGGACGCTGCTTTCGACGCGCGCGCCCGCTTCGATAAAGCAACCGTGACAGATCATGCTGGCATAGATATCGGCTCTGGCGGGCAGGCGCGCGGGAGGGTATTCTTCGGTGCGCGTATGGATGATCCAATCGCGGTTATAGAGTTTAAGCGCGGGCGACGGCGCGAGCAAATCCATGTGCGCTTGCCAGTAAGATTGGACCGTGCCAACGTCCATCCAATAACCGGTGTAAGGGAAGGCGAATATTTGCGCTTTAGCCTTAACGAGCCGCGGCAAGATATCTTTGCCGAAATCGTGCGAAGAGCCTTTGCGCTGACTGTCTTCCCATAGGCATTTGTCTAGCACGGAGCGATTGAAGAGATAGACGCCCATGTTGGCGAGTCGGCCTGGCGGATTGGGAGGCTTTTCGACGAACGATTTGACGCGATAATTATCGTCTGTGGCGAGGATGCCGAAGCGCGACGCTTCTTCGAGCGGGACGCTGATGGTCCCGATGGTTACGTCGGCTTGATGATCCAGATGGAAAGAGATCATCGGCTCATAATCCATCGTGTAGATGTGATCGCCTGAGAGGATGAGGATAAGATCGGGGTTGCCTTGTTTGATGAAACTGAAATTTTGTTGCACGGCGTCCGCAGTGCCGGCGAACCAGCCCGCGTTGTTGCGAGCTTTGTATGGCGTAAGGATTTTAACGCCGCCGGTGAAGTCGCGGTTGAGGTCCCAAGGCGCGCCTGAGCCGATATGTTCGACGAGCGATTGCGGGCGATATTGAGCGAGCACCATTAAATCGAAGATCCCCGAGTTGACGCAGTTCGAGAGGGCGAAGTCAATAATGCGATATTTGCCGGCGAATGGAACAGCGGGCTTAGTGCGTTTCTTGGTCAATACGCCGAGCCGCGAGCCTTCGCCGCCAGCAAGGATGATGGCGCGCGTTTTCATTCGCCTCCTCCGTAGATCGGTTGAAGTTTGGCTTTATCTTCGCGAACGTTCCATTTGGAATTTTCGGCGGCGCGATATGGTTCGCGCAATCCCTCGGCGAGTCGTTTGTAGAGGTTGGCGTATTGTTGCGCCGAAGCGCGCCAGCCGAAATCGGTCGCCATGCCGTTCTTTTGGAGGGTCTGCCACGCTGCACGATCCGGAAACAGAGTCAATGCGCGGCGCAGCGCTTCATTAAATGCTTTGACATTCGCGCTTACGAAGACGAAGCCGGTTTCCGCTTCGGTGACGGTGTCGTGCAATCCGCCGACAGCGCGCACAAGCGGAACGCAACCATAACGCATGGCGATCATCTGTGAGATGCCGCAGGGTTCGTAGCGCGAGGGCATGAGCAGCAGGTCGGCGCCGGCGTAGATGCGCCGCGCGAGTTTCGCATCGAAGCGCGTTTCAATGCGGATGCGATCGGGAAAATCTTCCTGTAATTTTCTTGCTGCGGCTTCCAGTTTAGGGTCGCCGGCGCCGAGCAGCGCCAGTTGCCAATTCTGCTTTTTCAACATACGCAAGCCCTTAAGAGCGATGTCTATGCCTTTTTGCGGGTCCATCCGCGAGACTATGCCGAGCAGGGGAACGTCTGGATTGACGGGCAAGCCGAGCAATTCTTGCAATGCGAGTTTGTTTTTTGCGCGGGCGGGGAGGTCGTCGGCGTTGTAGTTGACCTGTAAGGCTGAATCAGTTTGCGGGTCGAATGAGACTGTATCAATCCCATTGAGAATTCCATGCAGCGTGTCGGTTCGATTTCGGAAGAATTCTTGCAGTCCGCATCCGAATTCTTCGTGCAGGATCTCGGCGGCATAGGTGGGCGAGACGGCGACAATGGCGTCTGACGCCCATAAACCGAGCGGCATCGGCAAGATACGCGCCCAATGGGGCAGGTCGGTGCTGGCGAGCGGCAAATTATACGACTCAAGTTTCTCGCCGATGTCGGGACCGAGAAATGGAAGATTGTGTATCGTGACAATAGAAGCGATGCGACGCTTTCTATCTCCCCAACGCTCGACTAGATTGCTGTACGCGGCGAGCGCGGTGTGCCAGTCATTGCAGTGAATGATGTCCGGCGTCCAGTTAATCTGTCGCGGCAATTCGAGCGCCGCCAGCGAAAAGAAGACGTATTTTTCCGCGTCAAGTTTGTTGTTAGACGAATAGACCGAGCCGCTGGCGCGGATCGCATCGCCATTGATGAAGTAGACCGGCAATCCGTCGAGCGAACCTTCATAGGCTTCCGCCTGAACTTCGACAGCGCCGCGTTGCAACGAGAACATACTGACCGGTTTCAGCGAGCCGGCTTTGATTGCCGCGTGCAACGGCAGGACGACGCGGATGTCGTATTTAACTTCGTTATTGGAAAGTTCCTTAAGGGCGCGCGGCAACGAACCCGCCACATCTCCGAGACCGCCCACTTTGATAAATGGCTCGGCTTCCGCTGCGAGGAAAAGTACGTTGATAGTTTGAGTCATAGGAATTCGCTCACTAGTAGTAGACCCTAAAGGCGTCTGGTTCCTTTAGGGTCTTTTGTTGGGAGCCTGATGGGTTTCGAACCCACAACATCCACATCCACAGTGTGGCGCTCTGCCATTGAGCTACAGGCTCCATGTGTGAAGCCACGAGATTATATCATTGGTAATTGCAGGCAACAAGACTACGGATTCATTGCGCCTGAGATCAATTGCGAGCCGATGCGCTCCGCCGCTTGCGGGTTATCTTCTTCGATTAAAACGACGACGACAATAGGGACGCCGCCCCAATTGGGAGGAGCGCCAGCGATGAACCATGTGACAGCCGAGTCGCCTTCTACGGCGCGCCCGCGATGCGACCAGTAGCGGTCGCCGCTACGGATGAGACGCTGCGCTGTTTCATCCGCGATGGATGCGTTCAGCGCTTCAAATGACGCGCCTGGCGCAGGGAGCGCCACCCAACCGTCAGTAGGCGTGTTGACCGCCGACGCAATGTTCGGCGCTGGGGCAACCCCATGCGCGCTGAGCGCGGCGGCGGCGAGCGCGGCTTGTAGAGGCGTTATATGGAAATGTTCCAGCCCGATCGCTGAAAACGATTGAGCGGTAGGCAGTTGAATTTGCGGCGTTCGTTGAAAGCCGATCGCTTCGTAGATCGATTCGCGCTCTGCGTCTGTTAAGCTTTGTTTTCCCGTTACAGCCTGCGCAAACGGATCTAAGAGGCTGCCGGTAGGATATAGACCTTGCGTAGCGCGGTTGATGAGCGGATGCCTAGGGTCGCTTTGCAATGCGTCGCCGGTTTCAGCTAACTGGTTGGGATCGAATGTTGGATGAGACGCCATTGTTAATATCTCGCCGGTCGTTGCGTTTAAGACGAGCGCTGCGCCGGAATATCCGCGCAGAAGTTCGTCGGCGCGAGATTGCAACGCGAGGTCAATTGTGAGACGAACGTCCAAACCGGGCGGCGCCATGCCGTACAGCAGATGATCCCACCAGATCGTTGCGGCAGACGTTCCCTGTAAACCTCGCAAGTAAGCGTCTAATGTCGCTTCCAGCCCCGCCTGCCCATATTTGGCGTGGTTGTAACCGCTGACGGGAGCAAGATCGGGATATGCATACAGTCGTTCGAGCGCCCCGATCTTGCCGGAGTTTGCATCAATGATCGAGTTGTTCCGGTCAACAAGTTTGCCGCGCGGCACGAAGCGATCTTCGACGATGCGGCGCGGATTGTCCAAGCGGGTGAGTAGGCTGGGTCCGCGCACGACCGCCCACCATCCATTGGCAAGCGCAACGGAGAAAACTCCGAGTAGGAGCGCGGCTCCAAGCGTGTAATAGGGGCGTGGGTTGGCGAGCGGCGCGGGCTCTTCATCGAGAGGATTGCTGATGCGCAGTAATAACAGGAGCGCTATAAACGAGGTCAGCAGCGACGACCCGCCGTATGAGACGAACGGAAGCGTAACGCCGGTTAATGGGACGAGACGCAAGTTCCCGCCGGCGATCAGCAATGTTTGGATTCCGAAATAAGACGCCAGCCCCGCCGCGCATAGACGGCGAAAAAGATGCGGCGCAAGCAACGCGGCGCGTAAACTGCGAATTAGAAGTAAGCCGACGAGGGCGAGCAACCCGAGCGTTCCTAAAAGCCCGCTCTCTTCTGCGATCGCGGTATAGATGAAATCGGAGACAGCCACTGGTACGACGTTTGGACTGCCGAGACCGAGCCCTCTGCCTTCAATGCCTCCGTTAGCGACCGCGAGCAACCCTTGAATGATCTGATACGACCTGCCGGCGGAATCTTCCCAGGGATTAATCCATGAATTGAAGCGCGTATGAACGATCTCGATGAAATAGTAACCGCCAATGGCGAGACAGACGATCATCGCGGCATTGAATAGCAGCGTCCGACGGCGACCGCTGGCGAGGTAGATCATGATCGTGAATAGCGCGATGAATATGGAGGCGGTTCCCAAGTCGCGTTGGAAGAGAAGTAAGAGAATCCCAAATCCGCTGACGACGGCGGTGGGTAAGATAAGCGAAGCGATGCCGGCGTGAATTGCCAGCTGGTCGGCTAGATACGCCGCGAGAAAAACGATCAGCAGGAGTTTTAGCGGCTCGGACGGTTGGAAGTACACCCCGCAACATTTCAGCCATAGCCGCGGACCGAAGCCCATAGGATTCGCGCCGAATAACAAAGTGAGTATAACGAGCAGGAAGCCGCCGCTCAGAATCGTATATTTGTATCGGCGGAGAGAGTTGAGCGGATCGGGCGCTCGTAGACCGAAGAACAATCCAATGAGGCTAACGCCTAACCAGAGCGCCTGGCGAGCGCCGAGGTGCGCGTCGAGTCGCCAGATCGTTAAAAGCCCCCAGCCGCTCAGGAAAACTGCCGTAGGGAAGAGGAACGGATCGGCGTCGGGGAGACGTTCTGCAATTTCGCGATTGACGAGAACAATGAGGAACCCTAGAATTAACGCGGCGATCCAGTGCGTCCATCTTAAGGGCGCGTCGAAAGAACGCGCTAGTGCTGCTGGAGCCAGAGTGAGAATCGCCGACTGAAGGAGTATAAACGCCCCTGCAACTTTAAGCAGGCTGCTCTGAACGATCCGATTCATTCGTTAACAGCATTTCTAAAGATATTTTTTTACAAGCAAGTTAAGTTTTTCGCGGGCGGCGGCAGAGATGGCGTCTTTGTGCGTGATGAGCGCCGCAGCCAACGCGTCTTTACAATCGCATTCGCGTTCGGGAGCAAAGTTGCGCGCTATGATGCGGATCGTTTCTTGCGCCAATGCGGTATTTTTATTCAAAGTTTGAATCACCATGTCAACGGTCACTGATTCTTCGCTGGCGCGCCAAACGTCGTAATCTGTGACATGCGCCATTGCGGCGTAACATATTTCCGCTTCGCGCGCGAGGAAAGCCTCCGGCGAGGCAGTCATGCCGATGATAGACATGCCCCAAGCGCGGAAGATATTGGATTCGGCTTTCGTCGAGAAACGCGGACCTTCGATTGTAATGTACGCTCCGCCGCGATGAACGACGCCTCCTGCCGCTTTTGCGGCTGTTTCCAACTGCGAGGAAAGATCCGCGCAGAAAGGCTCTGCGGCGCTGATATGAGCCACCAGCCCTTCATTGAAGAATGTGCGCGGACGGAGGCGCGTGTTGTCGTAAATGTTATCGGGGATGACGATGTGTCCCGGCGCGAGTTCTTCGCGCAACGATCCGCACGCGCTGACGCTGATAATGCGCTCAACGCCCAGCGCTTTTAATGCGTAAATGTTAGCGCGATAAGGGACTTCGGTCGGCGCGATGCGATGTCCGATTCCGTGCCGGGCGAGGAACGCGATTGGATGTCCTTCCAGCGCGCCGGTGACGATTGGCGCGCTAATCTTGCCGAAAGGCGTATCAGGATTCTGCTCGGATGCGTTTTCCAATCCAGGCATGGAATATAAGCCGGAACCGCCGATAATTGCCAGCGGGTAGCGTTCGGTCATGCGACCTCCTCTGTTAATTCTTGTGGGCGAAGTTTTCGTCGTTGTCAATTTGCAAGCGGAAGAACGTATTGCCGCATTTGATTGTATCATCTGCGATGACTACGGCGGGCGTTATTAAGGGCGAATTGTTGAGGAAAGTTCCGTTCGTAGACCCCAAATCTTCCAACCACCATAAATTGCGGCGATAAACCAGCCGCGCGTGTTGAGCGGAAAGCGTTTCGTCTGCAACTGAGAGATCGCATTGCGAGTGACGCCCTATGATAATTTCCGCTTGATAGAATCGAAAACTTTGTTCCTCGTCAGAATCTTCTTGCTTCTGAATAATGACGATGCCCGTCGGTTTCTTTGTGGCGAGTTTCTGTCCCTCTTGTTTCAATTCGCGCCATAGAGTTAGGAGCGCCCAAGCAAGAAAAAGGTACAATGCGCTCGCAAGAGCCAATCGTAGAACTAGAACGATCGTAGCGATCATTGATCTTTTTTGTTTTTCTTGAACTGATCGGTCCGAATCTCAACTTGTTTGTTCCCAATAGAAGCGGTGGGGCGTTCGCTGGCGCGCAGGCGTTGCTGCTCCAGCGGCGAGGTCTCTGCCGTAGCGGAGCGCCCAAGAGAAGTATCCTGTCCGAAGATAAGCGATACTCCTGCGAGCGAGATTACGTCGCCGGGGTACAACACGGTTTGAACGGTGCGTTGCCCGTTCACGAACGTTCCGCCGGTTGAGTTAAGATCGAACAGGATGAATTGCCCGCGTATAGATCGAATTTGCGCGTGGGCGCGTGAAATGCGCGGATCGTCAATGACGAGTTGGTTTTCAAGCCGTCTGCCAATATTGATGACGGGCTTATCGAGAGAATAGACTTTAATCCCCTCGATGATCAAAAAAGCATTTTCAGGCGCAGAGTCGGCTGTCTCTAGAGTCGGGGCGTTTGCGTGATCAGACATGCCTTTGGTGTCTTCAATAGGTTCTAACTTGTGCGAGGCAAGGATGTTAATGTCCTCGTTGGAACAATGCTCGTCAATTGCGATGGCGATCGTCGGCTTCCCCGTAAATTTGATTCCGATATCGTCGCCGGCAGCGATAATGATTCCCGTCAATGCGTTCAGCACGCTTTCTTCTTTCCAAAACGACGAAGAGTCGGGCGAGACGATTAGCGTGTATACGTTGGGGGCGATTGCGTCCTCGTCGCTATTTTTGATGATATTTTGCTGAAGCGCGGCGGAAAGGCGCTGAGCGACCCGCCCTTGGAGATGCAAACCGGGCAAAATTCCAGCCAGTTGTTCTTCTACTAGCGATTGCAGCCTTGTTTCCAATTGATCGAGTGAAATTCTCATTAGTATAGATTAAGAAAGATTATGACGTACGCAGATCGAAATCTTTTGTCGCGATTTACGCAAATTGTCGCTAGTTTTTAAAAACAATTTGTGTGAAGCGGCGAAGTTCGGGCTTGGTCTTAGGGTCTTGTGTAAGCCCTAAAGACAAAACCTTTCGATGGTATTATTATAGAAGCCTTAATGAAAAACCGCAAGATTGCGAACCTTACGGTTTCAGAACATTAATCCTCTAGCGAGGCGGAATATTGCGTTTCTGACCGCAATTGGGGCAAACGCTTTCAGTAGACTGTACGATAAAGCCGCAATTCAAGCAGGTTTCGGGTTGAGCCGACCCCATCGGCGCTCCGCAGGCTAAACAGGCTCCTTCGCCGAGCGGATTCGCCGTTCCGCAGTAACCGCAGGCAACCCGCGCAAATCGTTCGGATAGTTCTTGAGAGGCGTCAAAGGTTTTGACGGCTTTATGAATTGTTTTCCAGACTTTCTCATTAAGTTGTATGTTCTCAATATCTTGTGCGAGATCATCCAGCCGAGAGAATAGGCTGAGCGGGTTGCGAAACGCCGACCAAGCTGTCTGACTGAGGCTTGCGGCTAGTCCCAACCAAGCCTGTTGTCCAAGTTCTACCATCAAACCATCGTCTGTTTTTTGAATTTGCACTGTGAGCGCGGTCTGCCCGCCAGAGACGCCCGCTTGAGTGGCGATCTGAACCGCGAGCTTATCCGCTTGACCGATGGTTTGTGCGCGCAAGTTGCCGCGATTGAACTCTGCGACCAAAGCATGAGCGATATCGTGCGGCGTGATATCGCCGTGAAAAATTTGTCTGTCCATAAGTTCGATTATAATCATTCCTGAAGGCGGCGCCGCAAGAACGCCGTGTTTTACAGCTTATGTTCCTCTACGCATTTCAGCGAATTTCGTTTAAGCGCTTCTTAAATTCCTTTGCGATCCTCGCTTTGGGAGTAGCAGCGTTCTTTCCGCTTCAACAAATGGCGGCGCAAGATGCGCCCACGCCGGGCAGCGTAACTATTACCGTAATCTACACCGAACCGATGAACGTTCGCGCTGGGCCGGGGCTTTATTATGACATCATCGGTCAGCTGAACCCCGGCGAAGTTAGAAGCGCGCTGGGGATTTCGCC
>BQMV01000248.1 GCA_022181005.1 Anaerolineaceae bacterium
TTCAAGCAGAAGACGGCATACGAGATAAGGCCACGTGACTGGAGTTCAGACGTGTGCTCTTCCGATCTGCCTCTCTGTTGTCTGCGCTTAAGATGTAGACGCCCACATGGTAGTAATCAAAGCGTTCGAAAATGAGCTGAGCGGACTTTTGCAACATTCTGTCGAGACGTTTCTCGGCGGTGACCGTTTGCGAAATTTCTGCGGCAATTCGCAACCGGTGCGATTGATCTTCCACGTGGCGGGTGCGTTCGGCGACGCGTTGTTCCAGCGTGGCGATTGCGTTTTTGATCTGCGCAGCCATGCGGTTGAACGCATCCACCAAGATGCCGATCTCGCCGCTTCGCGCTGTGACGGGAATATAAGATATTGCGGCGCCTTCGGATAGTTCGGAGGCGGCGACCGTCAGAGTGTGAATTGGCTGCAACATGCGACGAATTGTTAAATAGAGCCAAGTTAGAGTGAGGAGCAAAAGTGCGATGCTGACCGTCGCCACAAAGACGATCCGCTGAAATAGCATGGCGGATAGATGCGTGTGGTTGTGAAGAATGTCTACAACGCCGATGATCTTCCCCGAGAAGTCGTAGATCGGGGCGGAAAGCAGCGCGTAACTTAGATCGCCTTGATGAGGATGTGTGATGGCGAAAGAGCCGCGCAAGGCGTTGGCATAATTCTCGGATGTGTTGATAATGGAGGCTCCGCTTGTGCGCGCCACGATCAGCAGCGCGCCGTCCAAAACGGATTCGGCTGTCGCGTCCGGCGCTAGATCTTTTGAGAGCAAGATGCTCCAGTCCGTTTCATACGTTTTTTGCAAGTCCTTAAGCGTAGATGCGTCTATTCCGATCTGATATTCGATGATTCCGAGATAAGCGCCCTGATAGAACGAAGATGCGACGCCGCGAACAATCAATTTGCCGCCTTCGACGTCCAGTCCTGCAGCGGCGGCCCGTTGATTGGCAGCGAGCATAGCCGGGAACTCGGAGGCTTGAACGTCTGAGGAAGGAGAGCCTGCGTCGAAAAGCAATAAGCCGTCCGCTGCGAAGAAACGATTCGCGATGACGTGCGCGTTTGTTTCTTGTAGAGCGAGGTACCCCGGCGTTACAAGTTCGTTCAGCGCCGCGCGGTCGCGTTTTGCAAAGGCTTGCTGGATGGCGGGGTTATCGGCGGCGGTCGTGGCTAGGGCGAGCGCTGTTTGTTGCATGAGTGCGATCTCAGCTTGAAATGAATTTTCAATAGCGGTAATGCTGCGCTCTTCGGCGGTGACGAAAGCATTCTGAAGGTTGTTGTAGAAAAAGACAAGCAACCCTGCAATGAGAATGCTGAGTAGAATCGCGATTGTGATGACAAGTCTACGAACGAGCGTCATGAGCCGTTCCTTCTTGTTGGGTTTTGACTCTTTGGTTCTTCGGGATTGGCGAGATTGCCAACGTAGACGCTGGCTTCTTTCATACCGGGCAATTGGGCTAATTCGCGCGCGGCGATTTGCAGCAGAGAGTCCAGATCAAACGCTTGGCTGAAGCGATAGGCAAGTTCGCTGATGGTCTTTTCTTGTTCTGCGCGTTGCATCGCTTCTTCCAGAAGGCGTACGCTGTCCGCCGCTAACCCGATCTGCGTTGCGATCTCGCTTACGATTTCTTCATCGTGCTTACCCCAAGACGCGCCGCCTTTGCGCGCGATAGATATGCTCCCAATGGCTTGTCCGCGCAGTAGAATTGGAATAGAGAGGGCGTTCGATTCGATAGCCTGGGATTTCTCAGGGCGTAAACCGAAAGGCGTGTATGTGACCGTTGATTGCCCCGTTTTTAATTTCTGCGACCAGGCTTCGTGCGTGCGAATGGACATCAGCGCCTCGACCTGGCTGAGAGTGGCGCGCGCTTCTGCGAATAGCTGCGCTTTTTCAATGGCGACCGCTATTTGATTCGCCAACGTTTCTAGAACGCCAACGTCTTGCATGGTGAATGCGCTGGGTGCGTCCGATTGAATATCTAGAACGCCTAACAATTGACCGTGGACGGTTAAGGGCAACGCCACCTCGGAACGGGTGAGAGGTAGGTCGGGGTTGTTGAAGAAAACAGCGTCGGCGCCTACGTCGAGAGCGATGCGGCTCTTTTTCTGTGCGGCGACATACCCAACGATGCCTTGCGTCCCGACTTTCATAGCATATCCGCGCTGCACCATCCGTAGACCTCCTTCGGAGGAAGCGGCTAGCAGCACCACCTGATCGCCGGCTTCATTGATGAGGAAAACGCCCGCGTGGTAAAAGCCGAACTGGCTGGTGATGAGATTGACGGCGGCGTTGAGCAGAGCGGAAAGTTCTTGCTCTTCCGCGGTCTGGCGCGCGATGAACGATGCGGCGCGGAGTTGTTCGGTTCGGCGCGTGAGGTCTTCGGTTCGTTCGGCAACGCGATTCTCTAAATTGGCGATCAGCCCGTGTAGATTCGTCGCCATAGTGTTTAGGTTTACAGAAAATTCCGCTAACTCGCGCGTTCCGGGGATTTCCGTAATGCGATGAGTGAGTTCGCCGCTGCTGATGCGGTTGATTGCCGATGTAAGCCTTACGATAGGTTTTGTTAGATAGCCTGCGAGGAGGTAGCTTGCCAGAATAATCAATAGCCCGGCGACGAAGTCTACAAGCAGTATTCGAATAAGATAAGCGCGCTCTTGGGCGCGTATCGTGTCAACGGTGATGTCTACCCCCAGCACGCCGACGCGTTGTCCGTCTGAGTTGAAAATAGGCGTGTAGGCGGAGAGGAACGAGCCGTATTCATCCGTATAGTAATCGGGTTCAAGGATTACGCCGTTCATCGTGTCGAAATTTTCGAGCAGGGTGGGGCCGGGTTCCTCGTAGCGCAGTCCATAAGGAGAGTAGCCGTCCTCGTTTGGCAATGCGCCGTCAACGACGAAGTACACGCCTTGTTCGTCCTTACGCATGGTGTAAACCCACTTTAGCTCCGAGTCTGAGCTGCGAATTTTTAAGTTTTGCGCTTGAATAATTTGAAAATTCTCGTCGTTCTCTGCGTGGACGTTTTGGAATAAGTCGCCATTCTGCTGCAACCCAGCCAGCGCGGCAATGTTAGTAAGACGATGCCGTAATGCGTTTTGCGCTTCTGCGCGAAAGTTACTATAAAGCGCGAAGGATATGCCAGCGGCAAATAATATGGTCAGCGCGGTTAATGCGAAAGTGAGGCGGGCTCGAATAGTTGGGTAGCGGCGATTCTCCATGAATTATCCGCCCTCGTCAATCTTAAGCTCGATCGTGGCGCGCGAAGCGTCCAGCAATCTGCCGAGTTCTTTTGCGGCGGTTTGCAAGATGGCGTCAATGGTTGCGGACGACCAGATCTTTGCGTTGATGCTTGCAATCGTACGTTCGCGCAATGCCGTTTGACGCGATTCGTTGACGAGCCTGGCGTTTTCAAGCGCCACGGCGGCTTGATCTGCAACGTCATTAACTAGATTTTCCTGCTCGGGCGTCCATTCTTCGGGGTTTGCGAGACGAATATAGCCTAAAATTTGCTCTCGTAAACTGATCGGAATTTCGACTTGCTTCTCGCCGACGCCGCTTTCATCGCCTATGCCGTATTCTAAATTTTCTGTAGATTGAACGAACTCGCTCCAATTGGAGAGAAGGTACTGGCGTTGAGTCGCGCGCATCTCTTGCAGATTTTCTTGCGCTTCCTGGAAGAGCCGCGCGTTTTCGAGTGCGATCGCTACATGGTTTGCCATGGCTTGCATTGTGCGGATTGCATCGGGACCGAAATCCGATTCCTTGGTAGATTGAACGTCAAGCGCGCCTAGGACTCGTTCGCCAACCAACAGCGGTAGGGCGATCTCAGATTGAGTGCGCGGTAAGAACGGGTTATCGAAACGCTCCCGTTCTTGGAATGCAATTTGCGCGATCTTAGGCGACCGATCTCGAATCGCGCCGCCGACCATACTTTTGCCGGCGACCTCGTGCCGTTGGCGGTTTTGAATAAGCAGCTTTCCCGGCTCGCCCGTCGCTGCGCGAATTTCAGCCCACTTTTCGCTGGGATCAAGGAGGTAAATTGCGGCGAAGTAATAACCGAACCGATCAGTAAACAGGTTGATCACGCGGTTTAGAAGTCCGTTCGGGTCAAGGCTGGAAGAAGCGACTTGTCCGACTTCATTAGAGGCTTCGAGCAGCTCGGTCCGCTCCGCCACTTTTTGCTCCAATGTATTTTGCAGAGCCTCAAGGCGTTCCACCATGTGATTAAAGTGCATGGCGACGAGTCCTAACTCGTCTGCGGCGCTGATGGCGGCGCGCGCCGACAAATCGCCCTGTTCTACTTTGCTGAAGGTTTCAATCAATCCGCGGATCGGGTTTGAAATAGACCTTGAGACGTAATATGAATAACCGACTCCGAGGATAAGCGTAAGCGCGCTGAATAAAATAGTTTGGTTGCGCAAATCTTGAAAAACGTCAATTGAACTGACTTCAGCGAAGAGAATGCGAACGGCTTGTTTATAGCCGATCGGCGCGATGAGCAATACGCCGATGAGGATTGTCGCGAGAATTAACAGAAGGAACTTGCTCGCGACCAATGCGCCTGCGCGCCCTTCGCGTTGTGATTTGAAATCGGCGGGAACTAACGCCAGTCTGAACGGAAGCGTGGCGCGCTCCATCAATAGAATGCAGAAGACCGTCTGACCTAGAATTGCCGCGGCGCCTCCGAAGAGGAAATAATATGGATTAGGCGAGGCGATCGGGTTGAGGAAAACGGAAGAAAGCGCCTGACTTTGTCTGTTCAGGATGATCCAGACCGGCAGAAGAACCGTTACGAAGAAAATTGCCGCGGAAGAAATTCCGAAACGGGCGGTAAAACTGGTGATTTCGCGCCATGCGTCCAACTCTACGTTAGAATCTTGGACGGCGGATCCGCTTGCGATTTGATCGAGGCGCTTCCGCAAACGTTTTGAAATGTGCCAACCGAGCAGCGTTGTTAAGGCGAAACCGAGGATGGATAACGCCAGCGTGGCATAGGCTGTATTTTGTTTTATTACATCGTCTAATCCGATGTTGAATAGGATGGATAATGCGCCCGGCAACGCTCCGATTACCGCAGCGAGTTCTGTTAAGATGAATGCCAGTATAAATCCGCGACCGTTTTGACGCTTTATTGCAGGTGAAATGGACGCTCTATTCATGTCCGCCTCCGATGGAATGCGTCGCAGTATTTGCATCCGTTCCGAGTTTGATGCGCGTTCCGCTTGCGCCTAGCGCGCGCATGAGTTCGCTGGCGGTGGTCGCCAGAATAGTTTGAATGTCGGTTGTGCGGCGAATCTTGTCGGTGATCTCGAAGATAACGCGCTCGCGTTCGACCTGCGAACGCACTTGTTCAAGCAAACGCGCGTTAGCGATGACGGCGGCAAGACTGCCGCCTAACGTCCCAAGCAATTCCTCGTCGTTGTCTGTGTATGCCGCGATTTTCTCGCTTTCTACGTTTAACACTCCCAGTATCTCGCCTCGATAAAGCAACGGGATCGCCAACTCCGATCGAACCTCGGTGTTGCCTTCGATGTAGCGCGAATCCTGTTGAACGTCGTCGATTCGCAAGGGGCGAGCATGCAAGGCGCTCCAGCCTGCGATCCCGCTGCCGAGGGGGAATACTTGCTGGTAGATATCTTCTCCATATCCTGCGGCGGCTTTTACTTCCAGCGCCTGAGTATTAGAGTTAAGCAGCAAAATGATGACGCGATCGCCGCTGAGCGTAACTTGTAACCCATTGACCGCCGCCTGCAAGGCTTCGTCCAGCGTTGCGCCAGATGCGACAGTGGCTGTGACGTGATGCAATAGCCTGTGTTGCGCGAGACGTTCTTGCGTTTCGGCGAATAGTTCGGAGTTGGCGACCGCTACAGATAGCTGATCTGCCAGAATTTGCAGAATGCGCAAATTGTTTTGAGAGAATGCGTACAGTTGATCGCTGTGAACGTCGAGCGCGCCCAAGATGCGATCGCCCACTTTCAGAGCAAGCGCGGCTTCGGCTTTTGTTTCCGGTAGAGTTGGATGCGAAACGAACAGCGGATCGCGCGAGGTGTCGTTTACGATGAGCGCTTCGCCTTTCTCGACGACCGAACCGACAATGGATTTTGAGTCGACTTGGACTTGGTATTCCGAACGTTTGAGCGACGCTCCCGCTTCGCCTGTGGCTTCGCGCACGATCGCGAATTGACCGAGCGAATCCTTTAAGAAGATCGAAGCGTGATAGAAATTGAAACGCGCGCGAATTAACTCGACTGCTTTGCGAAGCAGTTCATTGATGTCGAGCGAACTGCTGACGTCGCGGGCGATTTCGGCGGCGGTTTCAAATTGCAGCGTCATTCGTTCGCTTTCTTCCAACAGGGTAACTGTATAAATAGCGTTGGCGACTTGGTTGGCGGTTTCGGCGGCAAAATGTAGATCAGCCTCGTTGAAGCTGTTCTCTTTGTCCATATCTTGAATGATAAGCGCGCCGATGGCTCTTCCGCGCGCGAGCAATGGAACGCCCAGCCATGAGCGCGGAGGCTTGCCGGATATTTTCGCGCCCATAGCAACGACTTGCCTTGCGGTGTCTGAAACGATCATGAGCGGTTCGCGGGTGTGGATGAGTAAAGAAGTTAGACCTTCGCCGAGGGGGAAGGCTTCCAGAGTCGAGAGATGCCCTTCTTCGTATAAATAAGGCACATTGATCGAGTTCGTGTTTTCATCATAAAGCGCGATGACGAAACTGTAATTGCCGATGACGTTTCGAATCTGGTTGTGGATGAGAGAATAGAAGGCGCGTAAGTCGCTGACGGCGGCGGCGTTGGAAGAGAGTATGTCGAGCGCTTTGGCTTCGCGCGCGCGACGCGCGCTCTCTTCGAGTTGAAGAGGCGCTGGAGCGGAAGCGGCGGCAACGATCGTTTCAAACTGCAGCGCCTGCCGGCTGGCGGCGATCGCTTCGTTGCTGATCGGTTGCTGATCTCGCGTTCCGAGCATAAGCGCCCCTTTTAAGATTCCGTTCTCGAATGCTGGAATGAATACAGCCGATTCGCATTCAAAACGCTGCAAATACGCGTTCAGCGGTTTGAGCGGCGTTGTTTTTTCCACGCGCGCCGCACCGCTTCCTCCCCAGATCGCTTCCATCTCGCGAACGCTTAAATCGTCGCTGAAAGGAAGCGCTTGCGGTTGCGACTCTTGCGGATCAAGGAAGTGGACAAGCCGCAGGCGGTCGGCGTTGACGATGAAAAATGCGGTAACGAGGCGCGTAGTTCCTTCCGGTGTAGTTTTGCTCATTGGCGTGTGATCTTCGATGAATTCGTCTCGGCTGGATTGCGCAACGCGACGCGCCTCATCTATTAATTGAACTCCCAAACGGATTCGCCGTTTAAGATTCTGCGGATTTGGTCGGGGAATTTGTCGGGGTCGAGCGGTTTTCCGAGGAAACCATCGAAGCCTGATTCGCGCGCTTTGTTCACTTGATCGGCGCTGGCTTCGGCGGTGACTGCGATGATCGGCGTGGATTTTAATTTTTCGGAAGCGCGAATCTTTTTTAGCGCGCCGTAGCCGTCTTCGTATGGCAGGCGAATATCCATGAGGATTAAGTCGAGTCGCGAGAGCGTGTCCGCATATTCTACAACTTCGTAACCGGACGTTTTCCATTCGCAGTGAACGCCGAGGTAGCCGAGCATTCTTGCAATCAACACGAAGTTGGCGACGTTGTCTTCCACAACCAGCACGGTCGCATCTTTAGGTATGGATGGTTTGCGAATGGGCTGAGTGTCTAAAACGTTTTCAGGCATTAGGTCTCCTCGCAAGGAACTTCTCAATTTCAAGCGAAAGCAAGTCTATATCAACGGGTTTCTGGATGTATCCATCGCAGCCAGCCTGCAATGTTTTTTCGCGGTCTCCCCGCATGACATTGGCAGTTAGGGCAATGATCGGGATTTGTTCGAAGTCGGGTATGGATTTAATCTGCGCGGTTAGCGTGTACCCGTCCATATCGGGCATGTTGATATCCATAAGAATTAAGTTAGGCTGATTAGTCTGCAACAGATCCAGCGCCTGTCCGGCGGTATCCGCCTCCATTAGCGTGTATCCTTCGGCGAGTAAAACGCGGCGAATGAGCATCCGGTTTTCAGGATTGTCTTCCACGTAAAGTATCGTACCTTTTCCATTCTGCATCATACTTTGAAAATACCTCAGGCTCAATTTTACATAGTACTTTAAGTTATCGACATAACAGCAACCTTACAAATTTCTAAACAAATATGTCGAGGCGATTCTCTTCATCGATTCGGTTGCGCGGCGCGAACGAATTAATCGCCTAAAAGAACGCTTGATGCGCTCTAATTTGAAAGAGATAAAAACGCGATCTGGACAGATCGAAATCTCTTGCCGTGAGTTGCGCGAATTATCGCTGACATTAAAAGCAATGCGCGTGAAGCAACGAAATTCGCGGCTTGACCTTAGAGTTTTGCTTAAGTCCTAAAAATAAAGAAAAAACCGAGAAACGTATTGAGCGGGTGATGGGATTCGAACCCACGATATCTTGCTTGGGAAGCAAGCGTTCTACCACTGAACTACACCCGCTTACTATTGAGGGATTATAGCATGCGAATTTCTTGTGTCAATATAGGCGGCGGCGGGCGCTTAAAGCCTGCATTTCAAGCTTTTGCGTGCGCGGAATTCACAAATTGGACGATATTTATCGTGCGTTACTGCTGGCGCTCCAGCAGTCGTTTCGTTAACCGAAGCAGCGTCTCGCCAGCCTCGCCTTGCGGGTTTGCTGACCGCAAGCCGCTCAATGCTAGATCGGTCATCTGTTTCGCCGCATCTTGCGCGCCGAGCAAGCCGCCTTCGTTTGCCAGCAACCGCGCGATCCCCCCTACCTCGTCGGGCGCGATTGCGCCTTGCGCCCAACGCTCTGCGAATTTTCCTTTTTTCTCTAGACCGATCAAAACTGGCAGAGAGTTCTTTTTCTCAATTAGATCGCTCGCGGCTGATTTTCCCGTTGCCTTTTCGTTGCCCCAAATTCCCAAAATATCGTCTTGGACTTGGAATGCCAGCCCCAAATAATGCCCAAATGAACGATAGGCTTGTCGTTTCTCTTCATCGGCGCCTCCGAGCGTTGCGCCGATATGGCAACAGGCGGCGATGAGCGCGGAAGTTTTTCCGCCGATCATGCGCCAATAATCGTCAACCCCAAGATCGCTCCTGCCCTCATATGACATGTCGAGGTATTGCCCGCGCGTGAGGTCGAGACATGTGTTGTGTAGAATTTCTGCGGCGGCGACCACGACTTCAGCGGAGAAATCTTTCTTTAAATCCATGATTGCCTGATTGGATAATACGAATAACGCGTCGCCGACGTTGATCGCCATAGGCGCGCCCCATTTGACCCAGGCAGCGTCTCTACCTCTGCGTTTCGGAGAATTATCTTGGATATCATCGTGCGCCAGCGAGAAGTTGTGAACTAGCTCGACTGCTGCCGCGGCGGGAAGCGCGAGACGCCAGTCGGCGCCGCAACCTGAGGCGGAAAGCAAAACTAGAATGGGGCGCACCCGCTTGCCGGTCGCTGTTGAACCCGCGCCTGCGCCCGTCCAGCCCATGTGATAAGTGAGCATGTCGTAGAAGGGCTTCGTATGCGGCGTATCCAATCGCGCTGTTTGTTTTTTCAGCTCGATTTCGACGGCAGAAAACATTTCAGCTGTATTCATGGTCAGAGGATTCCTATTTGCGTCAATTCATCTTCCAGCCGTTCAGGCGTTGTGAAGTGGATCGCGGCAAACCCCAGCCGTTTTGCCTGATTGATGTTCGCTGGCGAATCGTCAATAAATAAGCATTCGCTTGCGGGGCGGCCAATTTTTGTCAATGCCAGCTCGTAGATCGCCGGGTTGGGCTTAATCACGCCGACAAAGCCTGAGACTACCATGTCGTCAAATAAATCGAAGAAATCGTATTTGGCGCGCGTGCGCGGAAACGTCTCCGCCGACCAGTTGCTTAGTCCGTACAATGGATAGCCGCGTCGTTTTAACCGTTTTAGAATATCAACGGAGCCTGCGATAGCGCCGCCGATCGAATCGTCCCAACGATCGCGATACGCATGAATTAAGCGCGCGTGGTGCGGGAATTGTTTTGTCAGGATGGCGACGCCTTCCTGGAAGGAACGCCCTTGATCGAATTGAGCGTTCCAGTCTGTAAAGTTGATCTCGCGAAAGAAGGCTTGCATCGCTTCTTCCGAGGCGAGGTAGCGGCGATATACGCGCCAGAGATTCCATTCGAGCAAGACGTTGCCGAAATCGAAGATGATGGCTTTGATAGCATAAGGCATGCGCGTATTGTACCGCTCTTGCGGCGAACCCTGTATTCGGGTTATTAACTTTGCGCTGAGTTTTCCGCCTATAAAGACGAAATCTTCGACCTCTGATGGAACTGCGCGAGAGGAATCTTTTATTTTTCCTTGCTTTTTTCTAAAAAATGGATTAAAAACTATCTCTAACACGAAAGGAGGAGCCCCACCCTAATTCTTTGTACGGTTTGTCGTTTGAAGTCAGATAACCATATTATGAAATTGGAGAAGAGAATGCGTAAACTATACATGAGTCTATCGATATTCGTGTTGTTAGCGCTCGCGCTTGCGGCTTGCGGCGGTGCGGCGCCAGCCGGGGGAAATACAGTTACGGTTAAAGAAACAGTTGTTGTTACAGTAGAAGTTCCTGCCGCGCCCGCTGTTGTTGCGCCTTCTGGCTATGGCGAGACGCTCAAGGCGGTACAAGCGCGCGGACATCTCGTCTGCGGCGCGAACGCGCAAGTGCCTGGTTTTGGCTATGTCGATTCTAGCGGCAATTACGCCGGCATTGACGTAGACTATTGCCGCGCTCTTGCCGCCGCAGTTTTTGGCGACGCTACAAAAGTTGAATTCCGGCCGGTGACCGCCGCCGAGCGTTTCACCGCCTTACAGTCAGGCGAAATTGACGTGCTTAGCCGCAATACGACCTGGTCGCTTGTGCGCGATACCGAATTGGGCGGCAAGATCGGAAGAGCACACG
>BQMV01000249.1 GCA_022181005.1 Anaerolineaceae bacterium
AAACTGACAACCAAAAAAAGACCGCAACGAATATGGAAATAAACTTCACTTGGTAGCCTTTTGGCGCTAGATCAAAATAAATAGAACGGTTAAAAACTGATATAATTCTTGAAGATTTAAGCCTTATTATACCCTTTAGGCAGGAGCTTTTATGGAACTTCGTTTTTACTTGCGTATTCTTCAACGGAGTTGGTGGGTTATTGCGATTTCCGCCCTGCTGGCAGTGAATATTTCGCTGATTAATTCGTACTATTTTGCTATGCCCATGTACGAATCGGTTGCGCGTTTTGTCGTTAGTCCCAATGCTAAAAATATTGAAAGTCGAGAACTGGTCAACAGCCTCGAAGCCCTGGATAAGCGTTCCATTATTTCAACGTATGCGGAAATCTTGAACAGTCGCGACGTGATTAATGGCACGTTTCAGCTTCTGATGGCTGACCCCGAGAAATTTAGCGCTTATAAAACTTCCGTGACGGTATTGCCGGACGCAAATATCATCCGTTTTAGCGTAAAAGGTCCAGATCCGAACGTAACCGCCATGTTGGCAAACAGCATTGGTCAGTATGCGATCAATTTTGTGCGCAAGCTATATATAATCTATGATATTGACTTTCTGGATAAGGCAGTTGCGGCGAAAGAACCGTATCAACCTCAACCGCTTCAAGACGCCGGGCTGGCGTTGATCGTAGGGCTAGGGCTTGGCGTGGGCATTGCCATTTTCCGCGATCAATTATCCAGTTCGCTGGACAGTCTGGGCCAGCGGAGGATGGTCGATTCTGAATCGTTAGCGTATACAAAAACCTACTTTGAAAGGTTGGCGCGTCAAGAAATTGCCAATCAGCCGGAGAGCGTTCGCACGATTGGCGTTATCTTCCTGAACGGCGTTCAGGAGTTTTACGATTCTCTGCCCCAAGCGTATAAAAATATGATTATGCAAAAGGTGACGGGGACGTTGAAATACCAATTGCGCGGCAATGACGTTGTGGGGCGTTGGTCGCCGCTTAAGTTTAGCGTCTTGCTGCCTTCTACGGACGGGCATGCCGCCATGCAAAGGATGGCGCGTATTCAAGAAATATTGGCGCAACAGTTCTCATTGGATACCGACGGCGAGTTTGATATTGAATTGGACCCGCGAATCGGGCTTGCTGACCATCAAGGCGGGGAATCTTTTCAAGTTTTAGTTAATCAAGCGGAACAGGCGTTGGAAATATCCATGCAATCCGACGTCAAGATTAACCTGTACAAGGTCAGGCCGTTTGGGTAATGGATCGCATTGTCCTCGTATGAGTAACTTATCGATTCGGAATCTTAAGGTGTTTAACGTGAAAAGAATCCTTACATTTATCTTTTTGCCGATCCTCATGTTGGGTAATTTCGCTCAAGTTGCGGCTAGCGGATCTCAAGAACATATCTTTTATGCGGAAGTTAATGCCCCCGCTAACGCGAGCGCGAGCGATGCC
Organism: Anaerolineaceae bacterium; assembly: GCA_022181005.1. Taxonomy (GTDB): domain Bacteria; phylum Chloroflexota; class Anaerolineae; order Anaerolineales; family Villigracilaceae; genus Defluviilinea. Next base: position 1,461 of record BQMV01000249.1, read on the forward strand.
GTCTCGCTTAGTTTCGCGCAGTTGGGCTTCCGCAAGTCTGATTTGATCAGTCCCTTTGATGTGATGCGCCTGCTCTTCAGCGTTCCGCCAAATTGGAAGTTGGAGGCGGGCGGCGAAGTTCAAATTGACTATGATGTTTTGCTGTCGGGTCCTGGGCTGGCACAGTTGACTAGCGCAGGCAACCCATATGGCGGATCATTGACTGTATCTTTCAACGATCGCATCATTGGAACGATTCCCTTAGAGAATACCGGCAGTAATTCCGCTCATTTTGAGATTCCAGCGGAAGCTCTTTCGCCGGTCATAAGCGACGGTCGCCATATCTTGAAAATTGCGTTGGACGCCCAATTTAGCTGTCAATACGACGTGCGCGCTGTTGTGACGATCAAGGACACTTCCATCTTGAATTTGGCTTATAGCGAGACCCCGCCGAGTTTAAATCTATCGCGTTTGCCCGCTCCATTCTATACGTCCAATGCGCTGGTCTCGGAACGTACGCTTGTTGTTACGCCTGATTCTCCAACTTCCGGCGAACTTCAAGCGGCGTTAAATATCATGTCTGGCTTTGGCTCTATGGTGGGAACTACGGCTGATTTCGCGTTGGTTAATTCCAGCGCAGTAACCCAAGACGACATGGCGACAAGCAATTTTATCTTTGTAGGCGGACCAGATAAACTGCCGTTGCTTTCGAATATTGCCGCTTTTCCCCTGAAGATAGAATCTGGAGATTTTCTAAACCTTCCGTCAGACTCCGCTTCTGACGGCATAATTCAGATAGCTATTTCGCCTTGGAATGCCGCTAAGTCAATTTTATTAGTGAGCGGCAAGAGTGAAGAAGCGATTCAAAAAGCGTCTCAAGCGGTTAGTTCCGGCAAAGTGCTTATTTATCAAGACCCGGCGCTGGCGTATGTTAAAGAAGTTCAGGCGCTGAAAGACAGCATCCCGACTGTTGAAAATTTCAGCGTCCAAAATCTCGGCTATTCCACTGAAACGTTAAGCGGCATTGGCGAGAGCGGCGTGGATTACACGTTTATGGTTTCCAAGCAGCAGCTTTTCGCCAAAGACGGCTATTTCGAATTGTTCTATTATCACTCCGCGCTTGTTGACGATAGTTTATCTTCCATGAATATTGAATTGAACGGGCAGTTAATCAGCAGCGCAGCCCTTGACAAGGCTTCTGAAGAACTAACTTCCATTCGCATCAAAATACCGTTTGGCATATTGCGTTATGGCGAAAATCGCTTATCAATTCGAACGCGCCTCTCAGCCGATATCTCTTGCGATGAAACAGGATTTTCTGATCCGTGGGCGGTAATTTTAGATCAATCCAATTTTCACCTGCCTGAAGCGACCGCGCTTGGCGCCTTCCAGTATACGGCGATGGACTTGAAGAATTATCCTGAGATTTTCGTGACCCAAAGCAATCTCGGCGATCTTGCTTTTGTGCTTTCAAAAACTGATCCGACCGGCTGGAGCGTTGCGGCAAAATTAGCCTATGATTTAGGCAAGGTCGCCAACCCGGCAATTTCAAGCATTAAGGCGGTTTATGCGGACGATGTGCCGGTGGATGTTCGCGAAAATCATTCGATGATTATGATCGGCAAAGCAAGCGCGCTGCCAATTTTGAATGAGATCAACGATAACTTGCCAGCTCCGTTTGACTTCGCTTCCGATACAGCCAGCGAACGCCAATTACAGATTATCTATCGTATTCCTCAAGGCGTGAGCGTCGGCTATTTGGAACTAGCCCATTCGCCGTTCAATATTGACAAGTTAATCATGGTGCTTTCTGGCAATGACGCTGCCGGGCTGGCGTTCTCCGGCGACGCTTTGCTCGTAAGCGAGATAAATTCTCAAGTTTCGGGCGTATTTGCTATTACGAATGGCAAACAAGTGGCGGTCGGCGACGATCAGGCGCTCTTTTCCGCGGTTGGCGATGTTGTGCCGAATGCGGAAGCGGCGATCGCTACCCCGCTTCCTACGGAGAGCAATCCGGCATTGAAGACTGTTCCGCCAAATTGGCTTAAACCGTACCTTATTGCTACTGGCGGCGTCATTCTGCTAATTATTGCTTTTGTGATCAAAAACACTCTTTCACGGAAACGCTCGGCGACTCTTGATCTTGCGCACGACGAAGAAGAGTCTGATGTTCATAAAGAAAAGCCCGCCTAGAAATAGCGCGCGCGCTGGTTATATTCGCTTCCGGCGATCTCTATCTCGTCAAATAAACAAGGCGGCTTGTACGCTAGCCCAAGACAGAAGCGAAATTTCAATTCGATGAGATGGAAAATTCACCATAGGCTGACTGTAACGCTTCTCCTTCTCTTGATGGTGGGATGCCATGTTCCAGTCGCTGCAACTCCGACTATAGACCTATTCGCTACGCTTCAAGCCTCCACGCCTTCCGGCGTCGCTTTGCCTGTCGAAACTGAGCGCGCTTCAACGCCAAACTTCGCGTTTGCAACCGCTGCGGCGACGTCGCTCTCAGCCTCCGTCGCTTCTCCATCCGCGTCCGCGAGCCAATTGAGCGGCAAGATTGTTTTCACATGTCAGGTGAATCGGGCGCAAGCCTCCGATCAGATTTGTATTATCAACGCGGACGGAACGGGTTTTCGCCAGTTAACCAACGATAACGTCCGTCACTTCTATCCGTCTCTTTCACCGGATGGGAAAAGCGTGTTATATGTCGCCTTTCGCGAGACAAACGTGTATGAAATCTACGAGATGAACTTGAGCGATGGAACTATTAAACGGCTGACGAATCGCATCGGCGTTTTAACGGCGCCCGAGATCTCGCCCGACGGCGAAACGATTACATTTACGCGCGGCAATCCCGCGACGCAGCAACATCAGATTTGGATCATGGAGCGAAACGGCGACGATGCGCAGAATCTTCCTCAAGTATTCGGTTGGGATCCCACATGGTCGCCGGATGGAAAATTGATTCTCTTCGCTTCTAACCGCGATGGAGGCATACAGCTGTTCACAGTCAGCCCGAAAGGCAGCGCAATTAAACGCATCACGAAACTGCCGGCTATTCGCGGAAGAAGCGATTGGTCGCCGGACGGGAAATTTATCGTCACCTATTCCGGCGAATCATGGAAGCGCGAAGTGTATATCATGAACGCGGATGGATCGGATGTGCGACAGCTTACGCCGGCGGGCGGCAACAGCCAAGGACCTTCTTTTTCACCGGATAGCCAATGGGTGGCATTCACCGCATATTTCGATCACTATGGCGACGATCACGGCTGTGAAATCTATATTGTTCGTATTAATGGAGCGGATTTGCGCCGTTTGACGAATAACGATTACTGCGACTACCAGCCGCGCTGGGGACCATGAGCCGTATAAACCTGAAGGGGCAGGTTGTGATTGTGACGGGAGCGTCGTCTGGAATTGGCGAGGCGATCGCGCGCCGGTTTGGGCGCGAAGGCGCGAAGGTGATCCTTGCCGCGCGACGCATAGATCGGCTTGAAACGCTTGCGAAAGAGATTGAAGAGATGGGCTCGGGCGCGGAGGCGTTCGCCCTTCAAACAGATCTATCCAAGTTGGAAGATTGTCAAACGTTGATTCAAAGAACATTGGAGCGCTTTGGACGCATTGATATATTAATCAATAACGCTGGCTTCGGACGTTTGGATTGGCTGGAAAATCTCGACCCGCTGAAGGATATCCAAGCGCAGTTTGCAGTGAATGCGATGGGCGTTATTCAAACTACGCGGCAAGCGCTGCCGGCGATGATTCGGCAGCGTTCGGGTCATATTATCCAAATGTGTTCAATGGCTGGTTTAGTCGGCACGCCCACCTATACGATCTATTCGGCGAGTAAACACGCGGTGCATGGATTCTCCGAAGCGCTGCGACGCGAGGTTAAACCCTGGGGCATTGACGTTTCGATGGTCTACCCCGGCGGCGTCGCGACCGAATTTGCGGATCATGCAGGAATTAAACGGAAGACGAAGGCGACCACGCCGAAATTCATGGTTCTCACTGCGGAACAAGTCGCTGATGCGGTTGTGAGTTTAGCTCGCCGTCCGCGCGCCATGCGAATTATCCCTTGGCTGTGGTTGTTTACGGTATGGCTAAATCGGAGTTTGAACTGGCTTGTGGATTATATGACGATTTATCGGTTTACAATTCCTGAACGAGAAGAGGAATTGAAGACAAAATCGCGAGCGAGTAGGTAGGGAAATCAACGCGCGCTGCTTGTATGCCAGTTTGCGCGTTTTCCTAATCGGGCGTTCCAGCCTCCTTTATGTCTTTTAAATTTAATTGCAGACTCGTTCTCCCGTTAAATTCATTCGCTTCGAGCGCGTACATCACATCTATGCGCGGCGGCAATGACGCCGCTTTCTCTCCCATCCGAAAGCCAATCGCATTGTAGACCGCGCCTGAAGTAGATTCGAGAACAAGCTTCAAGTGCCTGCCTTCCGACCCAACTGCGCGAAATGATTTGATCTTTACGTTGCGCGAGACGAACATAGCGCTGGAGTTTCCATAGCCAGTCGGCTCTAAATAAGCGAGATGTTTTAGGACTTCGAAATTCATATCGGCAAGAGACGTTTCCATATCGGCTGAAAGCGTCTGACGTAGGTCTTTGCCGTCTAATTGTTCTTTGGCGATCGCCTTCAAACGCATTATAAGTTCGGGTAGATTTTCATTTTTCACGGTGAAACCCGCCGCCGCCGCATGACCTCCGTGTCTTACGAGCAGGTTTTTGCATTGATCTAACGCATCTGTAATATGGAACTCGGGAATGGAGCGACACGAACCGCGCGTTTCCTCCGCTCCCTTTGCCGCCACAATGGATGGACGGTAATAGCGTTCGGTTAACCGCGATGCCGCCAGACCGACTACGCCTGAATTGAAATTTGTGTGCGCGGCAAATAACAGGAATGCGTTAGGGTCGTCTTGCATAGCGATCGCTTCCGCCTCTCGCTGCATTGTTTTCGTGATTTCCTGTCTGTGCCGATTCTGCGCTTCAAGCTGCTGAGCGAGTTGACCCGCTCGCATGAAATCGGTTGTGGTTAGCAACTCAAACGAGGTTAACGCCGACTCAAGCCTGCCCGATGCGTTCAAGCGCGGGCCGAGCATAAAGCCGATATCGCTTGCAGTGATTTTTCCGATTTTAATTTGAGCGACGCCCGCTAATGAGTGCAACCCTTGCCGTTTCGTTTCGCGAAGCTGTTTAATTCCGCTGCGGACGAGAGTGCGATTCTCGCCGACGAGCGGCGCAAGATCGGCGATGGTTCCGAGAGCGACAAGGTCGAGAAAAGAGGCGAGAGGAAAAGAGTCGCCGCCTTTCTTTTCTTTTGTCGCCGTCAATGCTTCTACGATCTTATATGCGATTCCCACTCCCGCAAGGTCTTTATCGGGATATGGATCGCCGCGGCGCTTTGGGTTGATGACCGCGAGCGCAGCGGGAAGATCGTCGCCGTCAGGGTGGTGGTGATCGCTGATAATGAGATCCAGCCCGATGACGCGCGCATGAAGCGCTTCTTCGAATGAACGGATGCCGCAGTCTACGGTGATCGCCAGCTTCACGCCATCCGTCTGAAGCGTATCCAGCGCGTCTTTATTCAGTCCGTAACCTTCGTCGAAGCGATTGGGGATGTAGCCGCGCACATCAGCGCCGAGGGCTCGCAGCGCCTCCACGAGCAACGCGGTCGCGGTGACGCCGTCCACATCGTAATCGCCGTAGACCGCAATGGGTTCATGATGTTCAAGCGCAAAATTAATTCGATCCACTGCCGCTTTCATCCCGATCATCTGAAACGGATTCGTGTCTGCCGACGTTTTCGCGGCGACAAAGGCGCGCGCCTCGTCTTCCGCGCCGATGCCGCGATTGAACAATACCTGCCGCAAAATCGGCGGGACGACTGCCAGCGCGGCAGAGGCTTGCTGTGTGATTACAGGCTCGATATTCCAGCGTTTGTTATGAGTCATTTTCGATGAATGCGGTACAGTGCGTCGTTAATTTTTGTCACTTGATACAGCTCGGATAATCTGGGAATATCTATCGCAAAATAGACCGGTCGCGCGTCCAGATTCGCGTCAATATATCTGACCATCGTAATTGGAATGATATGACCGTTCTCGTCGAAGACCTCGTGAAAAGCGAGGTCGGTTCGACCGTTTACGATGCGCGCTGTGTAAATGTAAGAGTACAGTTTATCCCAATTTGTAAAAACGATCGCATTTTCCTCGACGCGATTGATGATCCGTTGCGCGTCGCGGATGGCTTTATCAGGTGCGAATACAGGATAGATATGTTCGCTGCGGATAAATGGAGTAAACCCTTTTTGAACGGCGAGATTCAAATTGTCGCGCGAATTCCAGAGCGGCAAAGCGATCAGCGCGATGGAGAAAACGATGCGACTCGTTCGCAGAGCCGGCTGATTCAGTTTCGTCAATCTTCCTAACGCGGATAACGCCGCGCCCGCGCCCGCGCCGAACCATACGGATGTGATGACCGTCGCCGGCGCGTAAAACTCGCGGTACACTGAAAATGCGACTGTGACGGCGAAGCCCCAGATGAGGATGAATGCAATTAATGGATATAACCCTTCGCGCCATCTGCCGCCGAGAAATAGCCAAACGACCCCGAGCAGCGTGAGCGCCAATTGCCACCACGGAAAATATGAAACATATTCGACGAGCCTGTTGTGGATCTCCTCCGGCGCGGCGGTGAAATAATAGGATGAGGCGCGGTTGACGGGAAAGATGAACAGAAAACGATCCCATGTAGAATCGTACTCGCTTTCAGTGAGTCCTACTGCGCTTAGATTTGGACGAAAGACTGTGTGATGCACGCTTGAAGGCGGGTCGTTGTATTCAAGAAAGAAAAAGAATCCGAGAAACAGAGCTGCGCCGAGAATCGCGCCTGCCGCTGCGCTGAACCATTCGACGCGTTTGCGAGCGGCGAGCGCCATCACGGCTAGAACGGACGCGCCGGTCATTACGACTGTGCTGTGAATGCCCAAGCTTAATCCGCCTATGAGACCTGCGAAAAAAAGATAGATCGGCTTGTCGGTTTTTCGCCACACAAGAAATAGCAGCCAGACGGCCGCCAACATCCCTGCGGCGGGAGCGTAGGATTCAGCGATGAGCGCGCGCTGCCAGAAACCTTGCGTTAAGGCAAGGACGAGCCCGGCGGAAACTGCGGCAACGCGAGAGCCGCTTAATAACTTGACAATGAGGAGCGCCTCTGCGACCGCTAACGCGCCGAAAAATGCGGACATTAAGTTAACGCGCCATGCGATGTTGTGAAGCGGAATTAGCGTGAAGATTTTTCCGAAGATGATTTGAGTCGCATAACCGGTTTGATGCGTCATGCCGAGGGTATAGGAGAGAGTCTGGAATTCGGCAGAGTCGCCCCAGAGCAGCGACGGCGCGAGCGTGCGGACGTATAAGGCGAAGGCGGCGAGTCCGATGAAGAGGGCGAATCCGAGGTCGGTCTGTGTGAGGCGGAAAAGTTTTTCGTTTGTGCGGGTCATGGCAGAATCACACATGTAGTATAACGGAATTGCGAGCAAGTGTATAATCTGAGCAATGCGGAGGCGCCATGTATACTCTTAAACCAGATGAAAGAATAACGCCTGTCATGTTGTATACGCGAGACACGCTGGTCAGCGGGAAGTTAGCGACTAAACGGCATGTTTTACGCGTGAATATTTGGCTCAGGACCGCCAGCGTGCCGACATATATGCATATTTTAGAGTCGCACGTGGCTGTGTTTGCGGGCGGCTCGGCGCCGATTACATTGACCTGCCCTGAGATCTATTTCCCGGTATCGGAATTGATCGCTTTCCATACCATGCCGCCGACCGACGAACCGTTGGATTATGAATCAACGGAGGCAAATCGTACGATGCAAGCGGTAAAGGCAATTGTGGGAACGTTTCTGATGAAAGGTTATATCCGCATGTCGACTCAGACGGACATTGAGCAGAATCTCGAAATTGTAGGCGCCGCGTGGATGTCGCTGTACGATGTGGAAATATCCAATTTGTCTGTTCCGCGCATGCCTGTTTTACGAACGCCGATGCTTCTTTTGAATCCGACGCGCGCTATATTTGCGGTGGAGTGATTGAAATAGAGATCGTTATATCCCCCGACTTCTCGTTTACAATCATGCCGCGATGTTCTCCTTCCAAATCACCTCCAAAAACAATCGCGCCCGCGCGGGGATTTTCTCCACGCCTCATGGCGACCTCCTCACGCCTGTCTTCGCGCCCGTCGGCACACAAGCGACGGTCAAGACTCTCACGCCTGAGCATCTCAAAGACATCAACGCCTCGCTCGTGCTGAGTAACACCTATCATCTTTACCTGCGTCCAGGCGACGAACTCGTGCGCGACATGGGCGGCTTGCACAAGTTTATGCAGTGGCATCGTCCCATGCTCACCGACTCGGGCGGCTTTCAAGTTTTCTCTCTCGCGCAAACCCGCAAAATTGACGACGACGGTGTGACCTTCAAGAGTCACATAGACGGCTCGACTCATCGCTTCACGCCCGAAAAATCCGTTGCGATACAAGAGAATCTCGGCGCCGACATCATCATGGCGTTCGACGAATGTTCCGACCCCAACGACAAAGCCTACAGCAAGATCGCAATGGATCGGACTCATCGCTGGGCGGAGCGTTCCCTCAAAGCGCAGACGCGACGCGACCAGGCATTATTTGGGATCGTGCAAGGCGGCGTTCAATCCGACCTTCGAACTGAGTCTGCCAACTTCATTGCTTCGCTCAACACCCCCGGCATCGCCATCGGCGGACTGTCCGTCGGCGAGACCAAACAAGAGATGCACGACACGCTCGACGTGGTTGTTCCTCTTCTGCCCGAAAACAAGCCGCGCTACCTGATGGGAGTCGGCACACCCGAAGACCTCATCAAGATCGGAAGAGCACACGTCTGAACTCCAGTCACGTGGCCTTATCTCGT
>BQMV01000250.1 GCA_022181005.1 Anaerolineaceae bacterium
GCCGCAGTGCTCATGTAGACCTTTCTTTCAGCGACTCTCGCGGGACTGTTCGCCTGGCTCGACTCCTCGTTCAACCTCTCCGCCTGGATCGCGGTAGCGCTGGGCTTGGTTTTGGCGCACGCCAGCAACAACCTCCTAAATGATTATGTGGACCATGCGCGCGGCGTAGACCAGAAGAATTACTTTCGCACTATGTACGGTCCGCATCCGCTTGAAAACCGCCTTCTCACAAAACGACAACATCTCGCCTACTTTATCTTCACGGTCGCGCTCGCATTCGCCTGCGGACTCTACCTTATGGCGCGCAACAGCTATGCGCCGCAAGCATGGTTCCTATTGGGCGCGGGCGCATTTTTACTCCTCTTCTACACCTGGCCCTTGAAATATATTGCCCTTGGCGAGATCGCTGTTTTCCTCGTTTGGGGTCCGCTCATGGTCGGCGGCGGTCATTACGTTATCACCGGCGCTTGGAGTTGGAACGCGGCGCTCATCGGCTCAATCTACGCTTTCGGCGTAACGACGGTTATCTTCGGTAAGCACATTGACAAACTCGCGACTGATCGAGAAAAACGAATTCATACCCTGCCGGTCGTTATCGGCGAGAAGGTATCGCGTTACATGGTCATTGGGATGATGGTATTTCCTTATTTGATCATCTTTCACCTGATTAGGAGCAAAGTCTTCTCGCCCGTTCTTCTAGTCACGCTGTTGGCGTTGCCTAGCCTACGACAAGTTGTTCCAGCCTTCCTTAAGCCCAAACCCGCCGAACGTCCAGCAGATTTCCCCGAAGGACAGGGCGGCTGGCCCCTATACTTCGCCCCGCTATCATTTGTGTATAATCGCGCTTTCGGTTCCTATTTCTTGTTGGGATTGTTGGCGGATACATTGATCCGTAAATTTCTGATGTAAAACGTCGCGTCATCGCCTACTGTTCCTTCATCCTATTTGTAACTTGCGCGCAAGCAGAGGAATTTTTTCCGCTCCATAATATTTACGCCTGCGTTATTGAAGCTTGTTCTCTATCGTTAGATTTATCATTTCGATGAACATCGCGTTTCTCAAAAGACCTCGCTGCGAAGCCCATGTAGAATGCAGAGATTTTTTCTTATAAGGAGAAGGCAACAATAAAATCTACATTTTGGCAAGGGTTCTGGAGGTTGGCAGATCCGAAAATCTCGCTGGCGTCTTTTGCGTCTATATTTCTAGGCGCGTGCGCGGCGGCATCAGACGGAACGCTTCATTTCGGATGGTTAGCAGCGACGCTTATCGGAATCTTCGCCATCGAGATCGCCAAAAACGCTTCCGGCGAAATATTCGATTGGAACAGCGGGAACGATCAAGCGGTTATGCCCGAAGATCGCTCCCCCTTTTCGGGCGGCAAACGCGTCCTTGTAGACAAGTTATTGACGAAACGTCAGACGGCTGGCATTGCGTTGGCTGGTTATGCGATCGGCGGCATTACGGGGCTCATTATCCTTCTCGAACGAGAGCCGTCTGTTTTGTGGCTGGGAATTATCGGCATAGCGCTCGCTTTCTTCTACCATGCTCCGCCCTTGAAACTGTCATATCGCGGAATGGGCGAATTAGCAGTCGCTGCGTCCTACGGGCCGCTGATTGGCACGGGGACGTATCTCGTCCAGCGCGGAACCGTATCGTCTGCGATCATCTCGGTCGCCGCTTTGCTGGGCGTCTTCATTGCGGCATTTCTGATCATCAACGAATTCCCCGATTTTCACGCAGATCAAGCCGCCGGGAAACGAACGCTCGTGGTGTTGCTAGGAAGAAAGCCCGCAAGCCGATTATTCGTCGCTATCATAACGGTCGCATTCCTGCTGATTGCGCTGCTTCCGCCGCTTCTACAATTTTCTCCCGCGCCTTGGCTGGGGCTGATCGCCGTCGTTCCAGCTTTTTCCGCATCTAAGCGATTGCTTGCAAACCCAGAAACAACCGCTCAAATCATCCCTGCGCAAGCAAACGCCTTACTAACGTTTGTGCTCTTTGCGCTTGGAAGCGGAGTGGAGTTTCTATTAAGTTGAAACAACGATCAAGGAGTTGATATGAAAAAATTTTACAGCCTGCTGGCTGCGCTTGCCTTTTTATTGAGCGCTTGTGCAAGCCAAACCGCAGACGGGATTCCCATCACGATTTATCGCTCGCCCACTTGCGGCTGTTGCGGCGCCTGGGCTGACTACGTCGCAGACAACGGGTTTAAGCCAACGGAAGAAAATACGCGAGACATGTCTCTCGTCAAAGTTAAATATCATGTTCCTATTGAACTTCAATCCTGCCATACCGCTATCATAGACGGCTATGTGATCGAGGGGCATGTTCCCGTCAGGGAGATCAAACGCCTGCTGCAAGAACGACCCGCCGCGCTTGGAATAGCCGTCGGCGGAATGCCTATTGGCTCGCCCGGCATGGAGGTTGCCGACGTAGAAGCCGAACCCTTTAATGTGATCCTGTTCTACGCCGACGGGACGCAGGAAATTTACGCCAACTATCCATAAAATTCTCCCCCTACGCATATGACATTTGTCACAAGAAACAGGAAAGAATTTAACTGTGTATTAATCTGCGGCTCACATAGAATTCAGGCATAAGTTCTCTACGAATCTATATTTTGCTTTCAAGCGCAATAACAACGACATTACGCTAAGCAAACGGAGACTGCCGCATGAAACTCAAAAGCATCTTAATCGTTATAGGCGCAACGCTTATTTTTACTGCGATTCTCGCCGCTTGCGGAGCCACGCCGACCGCCGCTCCTCAAGAACCCACTGCCGTAGAAACCCCTCCCCCTACAAGCGTTCTTGAAACGCCTTTCTTGGCAGATTGGGAAAAAAGCGGCCATGCGAACGCTTCAAATTACCCCTTCCGTCACTGGGATGAAGAAGATCCAGCCGAAGTTCCAACTTATTGCGCGAAATGTCATACCAGCGCAGGTTATCAAGACTTCCTCGGCGTAGATGGCAGCGCGGCAAATAAAGTGGATGCCGCCGTCCCGGCGGCTGAATCGCAAGGCATCCAATGCGTAACCTGTCATAATTCGGTCGCTGTTTCAAAAACAACGGTGACCTTTCCTTCCGGCGCGACGATCGCCGCCGGCGCCGACGCCCGTTGTATGGACTGTCATCAGGGACTTGAATCGAAGATCAGCGTAGACGCGCAGATTGAGCTCTTCAGCGCAGCGGATCATCCTGATACGATCGTCGCTCCCATCAAAGACGATCAGGGCAACGATCAAGCTTTCGGCTTCAACGGCATTCATTATTACGCGGCGGCGGCGACGCTGTACGGCAATCAGGCTCTCGGCGGCTATCAATACGACGGCATGACTTACGACTCGAAAAACGATCACGTGCCCGGCTACGACACCTGCATTGGTTGCCACGACTCGCACACATTGGAAGTGAAAGTGCGCGAATGTTCAGTATGTCATCCCAGCGCAAGTGCGGTAGAAGAGCTTAAATCCATCCGTATGGTCAGCTCGTTGAGCGATTATGACGGCGACGGCGATACGCGCGAAGGTATGTATTACGAAATCCAAGGTTTGCAAAGGATTCTATACGCTCAAATGCAAGCGTACGCCGCGCAAACTGTAGGAACTGGCTTACTCTACGACGACCACTCCTATCCATACTTCTTCAAGGATACCAACTCGAACGGCGAGATAGACGAAGGCGAAGCTATCTTCCCGAACGCTTTCACATCATGGACGCCTCGTCTGCTCAAAGCCGCCTACAATTATCAGGTTTCTCTCAAAGATACGGGCGCGTTCGCGCATGGCAATAAATATATCGTCCAACTGCTATACGACTCGATCGCCGACCTCGGCGGCGACGTCGTCAAACTAGCGCGGACCGACGCAGGACACTTCGCGGGCAATACCGAACCGTTCCGTCATTGGGATGGCGAAGCGGAAGGCGGAGGCGTCGTACCGTACACCTGCGCAAAATGTCACACTGCCGAAGGGCTCCCGCAGTTTATCCAAAACGGCGGCACAACAGTCGTCGCCGCAAATGGAACGACGCAAATCGTCGGGCTGGGAGCGCTGCCCGCCAGCAACGGCTTCCAATGTTCTACTTGTCACAACGAAGCCTCCTTCCCCGATCGTTACGCGATCAATTCCGTCACTTTTCCCAGCGGAAAGACAGTCAGTTACGGCGGGAAAGACGCAGACGGAAAGTATCTGCCCGATGATTCAAATTTATGCATCGCTTGTCATCAAGGGCTTGAATCTACAGCTAGCGTAAATAACGCCTTACGCGGCAAAGACCTCGATACAGTCGATCCGAAGATCCGCTTCAAGAACATTCATTATTTTGCAGCCGGCTCGACGCTGTTCGGCGCAGACGCACAAGGCGCATATCTCTACGAAGGCAAGCAGTACGCTGGTGAATTTATGCACGCTAAGCCAGATGGCAGGGTCAACAAATGCCAGGATTGCCATGACGTGCACGCGCTCGAACCTAAGATCAAAGCCTGCGAGACCTGTCACGGCGTTTCAAACCCGGCTCTAATTCGCGAAAGCGACGTGGACTACGACGGCGACGGCGATGTGCAGGAAGGCGTCTCCGGCGAAATCTCAACGCTGGCTGAAGCCCTCTACGCTCAAATGCAGACGTACTCTGAAACGCATGGCGGTCTCCTCGTCTATAACGGAAACGCCTACCCCTACTTCTTCGACGCAAACGGCAAAGGCTACGCGGCATGGACGCCTCGCCTCATGAGAGCCGCGTTCAATTATCAGTATGTTCAAAAAGACCCGGGCGCATACGTTCACAACGCAAAGTTCGTCATCCAGTTCCTGATCGACTCGATCGAAGATCTCGGCGGCAACGTGAGCGCCTACACGCGACCGTAGGGCGCATTCGATAGTCACTGAAAAAGGCAGCGCAAAAACGTTGCCTTTTTCATATCGGACAATAACGACTGTGATGACTTTTATTGTCCAAATTTATGACAGTCTACACTAACTTACGTCGGCATTAACCGATACTATCGTTAATGAAGAATTCCGCTTTTTTACGGAGAATGCAAACAATGAAACCGACAAAATCTCTTCTTTTTATTGCGGGGACGCTTACGCTATTTGCCGTTTTCGCCGCGCTCGTTCTCATGTCCGCTCAAACAGTCTCTGCAATTGCGCCAGCGGAAGCGGCTCAACAAGACTTAAAAGATTGTCTACGTTGTCATGAGCAGCCTGCAACGCTCTGGGAGAGCAGCCCGCATCGCGAACACAATGTCAGTTGCACCGTTTGCCACAAACTCGCCGATAGCGTGGGGACGCATCCTGAAACTTCAAAATATACCGTGGAGAGCGAAGAGACTACTTGTTTGGCATGTCACGGCAGCGCCTCCAAAGAGAACGTCGCCAGCGAGATGGCTGCCAGCCAACATGCAGCGGTCGGCTTAAATTGCGTCAGTTGCCATGAACAGCATTCACAGGGGCTTAAGGTCGCATCCGAAGCGCGCACTGTCTGCGAAAACTGCCATAAAGCTGAGATGCGCAATATGGTCGAGTCTACTCACTTCGCGGCGGGGCTCAGTTGCGTTAATTGCCATATGGGCGACGGCAAGGATCACTCAATGAACATATCAGCGTCAACCTGCAGCGACTGTCATACCGATCTCCATCAAGCCAGAGAAATGCTCGACGCCGGAGTAGAAGTGAACGCAATGGCAAACCCGAAGGCTCTGGTCACACAAGTTCCAGCAGAACAAACGCCCCCGACTGCGCCGCAAGGCGGCGTTCATCTGCCAGCCTGGGTATACGCGCTGGCGGGCGTCATCATCGGCGGAGTTGCCGCATGGGCGGCATTCGGTCGCGAACCAGGCTCGGCAAACAGGAAAAATCCTAACTGAGGCGCGAGGAGAGAAAACGATGACGGAACATGAAAGCAAGCAAGTAAACGCGGAAGAGAACGCAGGAACAACGCGCCGCGACTTTCTGAAACTGGCTGGAGCAATGGTCGCCGCCGCCGGCGTGACTCAATTCATCCCGTCCGCAAAAATAGCCGCGCGCGCCGCTTCCGAAGAAGAAAGCAAACATCAGTGGGGTATGTTGATTGATATTAATCGCTGTATCGGCTGTCAGTATTGCACGTTCGCCTGCGACGCAGTCAATAATCTCGCTGAAGATATGCGCTATTGCGTAGTCACCACAGAAACGACTCAATCGGGCGATGAGTTCTTCCTTTCGCGCCCATGTATGCACTGCGAAGAAGCCCCGTGCGTACACGTCTGCCCCGTCGGCGCGACGTACAAGCGTCCTGACGGAATCGTAGCGATGAATTACGATCTATGCATCGGTTGCCGCTATTGCCAGATTGCCTGCCCATACGAAGCGCGCGTGTTTAACTGGAAAAAACCTATCGAGTTAAGCCCCCAATCTCCTACTTTCGGATACCCTGAAGTTCCCAACCGCCCGCGCGGCGTAGTGGAAAAATGCACGTTTTGTTCGCATCGCATTGACGCGGGGCTGGAGCGGGGGCTTATGCCCGGCGTAGATTCGCAAGCGACGCCCGCTTGCGTAGTCGCCTGCCCCACATCTGCCCGCGTTTTCGGCGACTTAAACAATCCCGAAAGCCCAATCTCCGAAGCGTTAGCAAACGCTAAAGTCACTCTCCGCCTGCGCGAGGAACTCAGCACAAAACCGCGGGTATACTACATCCCTCCCGATCCGAAGACGGAAAACCCATTCCAAGGAAGTTGATCATGCAAACAACGATTCATCGTCCTAAACTTCAAATCGGAAAACACAGCGTTGACATCTTCCCCTACTGGATGGGATTGCTGGTCGCTGGGCTGCTCTTTGGGCTGGTCGGCGCATTCACTGTATTGCGCGACGGTCTACAAGTAACGGGGCTTTCCAATCGCGTCCCTTGGGGGTTATGGATCTCCATTGATCTCTCCTCCATCGCCATGGGAGGCTCGGCGTTCGTATTCGGCGTGATCGTTTACCTCCTGCGATTGAAACGCTTCGAAACGATCGGAAAATTAGCGGTCTTGCTCGGATTCCTCGGATATTCCACCGCCGGCATGGTGCTGCTGTTCGATCTCGGTCAACCGCTCCGTTTTTGGCATCCGGTCGTGTTCTGGCAGCCTCACTCGCTCCTCTGGGAAGTGACAATGTGCGTGGTGCTTTACCTGACTGTGCTGGTCGCCGAAATGGCGCCGATCGTTGTGGAACACCCCTTCTTCACGGATCATCCGCTCTATAAGAAATTTCCCATTGTCAAAAAAGCCGCCTCTGCCGCCAAAACGATCGCTCACTGGCTGCACAAAGCCGGTCCTGCCCTCGCCATCATCGGGCTGACGTTATCGCTTCTCCATCAAGCTTCGCTCGGCGCGACATATTCCGTCATCTCGGGGCGCGGCGTTTGGTTCAATCAGAGCGCGCCGGTGCAATTCGTTCTATCCGCAATGAGCGGCGGGACGGCGCTATTATTCTTTTTAGGCGTTATCGTCTTCCGCGTCATGCGCCCCGGAACAGTTGAAGACAGCGCATTATACGATGTTGCGCGGCTCTCCGGCGGTGTGACGTTGCTGCTCACTTATCTGCGCCTATGGGATTGGGCGGTCACCAACTACTATTCGTTCGATCGCAACATCAGCCTGCAAACTGAAGCGCTGAACGCAGTCGCTCCTTACTCATTGTCATTTTGGATCGGACAGGCGCTTCTGCCCATCATCGCCGGCTCCGTTCTGCTCGCGGCGAAATCAATCAGAAGCTTCCGCTATCTGATGGCGTTTGCGGTCATACCAATCTTCGCCGCCATCCTTATGCGTTGGAATTACAATTTCTCAGGGTTAATCGCCACTCCTACATACGCGCCCTTTACGCCGACCATTATCGTTAACTCCTACGCTCCCACCTGGGTGGAGTTCTCAGTCGCTGCGCTGGTGATTTCCTACTGGCTGCTTATGTTCAGTCTCGCCATTCGCTATCTGCCGTTCAAAGCGGAGAACGAGCGCTAGAACTGGAGGCGACAACGCTCTCTCGCTCACAGTTATTGGATCTGGCGCAAGCCTTTATAACCTTGATATAACTTCTGCGCCATATCGAACAGCGCGCGTTGTTCAGATTCGGTCGGTTTCTGATCTCCTTTGCCGTAAAACTGCAGCGTGATCGTCATTCGGTCTGCAACCACGTTCGCCGGGTCAGAATCGTCCAAATTTAACGACCCAAATTGCTTCGCCCAGATTAAGAATTGTGTCCGTTCCGCGTCGGTCATCAAGTCTACGAACGACTTTGCCGCCGCATCGGGGTTCTCGGAACGGCAATCGCTTCCATATACTTCGCCCGAAAGAAAAACGGTCGCGCGATCGCAGAACCCAGCGATGCCGCCATCTCGCTCCCATACAAGCGCGACAGTAGCGGGCAACATGCGGCTTTCATCCGCATTAACGCGATATTCAAACTCCAAGCCGTCTGTCTCCAGTGTGATGGTCCTACCAGGAGTAATCGCCTGCGCGCACATCACACCTTCAAGCGAGACTCCCAAACACGCATCGGTAAATTCCGTTTCAACGTCGCTGACGACGCGGATTCTATCCATACTTACGCCCAAATTAAACGCCAGCCGTAAAACAGCCGCTTGTTGCGCTACCGTCAACTGCACCGGAGTGGGCGTCGCGCGTATGCCGTCCACCGGGATAAAAGACTGCTCTTGCGGATTCGTCGTACGAGCGCACGCTGAAAGAGTCGCCACAAAGAGGATGATCAATACGAAACGTTTCATTTCTGCTCCTTAAAAAAAGGGGCGCGTGCCCCAGTCAGAATGTTCCAAAACCTGTATAATCTCGCCATGCAAATTAAAGCCGTCCTTCTACTTTTGATAATTCTAACCGCTTGCGCGCCCCAACCAGACGCCGCCGTTCAAATACCGTTAGCGGTCGCTTCTACGCTGACAGCGCTTCCGACAAACGCGCCCGCGCCTATCTCAACGCCGCTCCCCTCTCCAACCTCGTTCAATCTCGCCGGCTTGTTCTGTGAATATCAATTTTGCATTGGGCATCCCGTTGACATAGCGTTCTACGATGTCAGCGCGCAACAAAACCCAGCCGCGCCCAGCAGTTATTCGCAAGGGTTGCTCGCCGCCTACAGCGGCAACTTGTTCATTCAGATAATCTGGCAATTAGCGCCCGGCGCGTCTGATCCCAATTTTTTACTCGACCTAATTCTGGAAGAGGGAATAGATACACGCCTCGGCGCGCCTAGCATAACGTCAATTCGCAACATGAACGTGATCTCCATTGCGATTGCTTCCGCCGCCACGTCGCTATTGCCTTACGGCGGCGCAGCGGCATGGACCTGCGGCGACCGCGTCTTTGCGTGGAAAGTCTATACGCCTGACGAATCTTCCGCGCCTGCGTTGTTCGACGCGGCTCTCGCTCGTTTCATCTGCAATCGCTGACGAGTCAATGCCGCTCCAACTCTTTCGCCTCCTGCCATAGCGCATCCATCTCGCTCAACGTTAATTCAGATAAAGCCCGTCCTTGCTTCCTCGCGCCTTGTTCCACATACGAGAAACGTCTCTTGAATTTAACGTTCGTTCCCCGTAATGCGGATTCGGCGTCCAGCTTCTTCCAACGCGCAAAGTTGACCAACACAAAGAACAAGTCGCCGATCTCAGAGGCGAGTTCGGCATTTGTTTCAGCGCGTTCAATTTCTTCGATCTCTTCCTTAATTTTATCCAACACGCCGTCAATCTCGCCCCAGTCAAAACCGACTTGTGCGGCGCGGCTTTGATATTCTTGCGCTTGAGTCAACGCAGGCAAGATCAACGAAACGCCGTCCAACAGCCCGCCGCCGTCTTTCTCCTTTCCTCTTTCTTTCTCTTTCAATTTCTCCCAATTCGCCAACACTTCATCCGCATCATCCACTTTTACGTCGCCGAATACATGCGGATGTCGGCGCACGAGCTTCGAGTAAATTCCCTGAATTACCTGCGTTATATTAAACCGCCCATTTTCGTTCGCAATTTGCGCATGTAGAACAATCTGCAGCAACAGATCGCCGAACTCCTCGCACATATGAGTAGAATCGCCCGAATCGATCGCGGCAATCGCCTCATAGGTTTCCTCCAACAAGTGTCTTCTCAGCGACTCATGCGTTTGCTCGCGATCCCACGGACAACCGTTCGGCGCGCGCAGATGAGCCACGATCTCGGCGAACGACTCGAACGACGTCCCCTCGCCGAGCGCCGGAACAAACCAACAGATCGAATCGGAAATTGAGAAATTAGAAAAAACGCCTATTCTTTCTTCTTTCGATTCCTCGCCTTCTATAACGTAAATCGCATGTTCGTTCAGATCGGAAGAGCACACGTCTGAACTCC
>BQMV01000251.1 GCA_022181005.1 Anaerolineaceae bacterium
TCATCCAATTGGCGGTCTTAATTTCCGTTCCTATGCTCGTCAGTTTATCTCAGCCTCCGGGCAAAGGCGTCATTCGCTTTCTTATCTATCAGACGCTCGCTATGCCATTTATTCTCATGGCAGGCTGGCTGCTCGCGGGCGTAGAAGCCAGCCCCGGCGACCTTGCTCTTGCCATGCAAGCCGCCTCCATGCTCGGACTCGGCTTCGCCTTCCTGCTAGCCATTTTCCCTCTCTACAGCTGGATACCCATGTTAATGGAAGATTCGCACCCGTTCATCGTCGGCCTCCTCTTATGGATTCTACCCACTATGGCGCTCATTTTCCTAACAGGATTTCTCGATCGTTATTCATGGTTGCGCACTTCGCCACAACTTGTCTTTACCCTTCGCGCCACAGGGCTGTTAATGATCGTCAGCGGCGGGTTTTGGGCGGCGTTCGAACATCACCTTGGGAGAATCATGGCATTCGGCGTCATCGCCGAAACGGGATTTTCGCTCCTCGCTCTCAGCCTCCACACAAGCGCAGGCATCTTAATCTTATTCCTTCTAATTCCTGCACGGACCTTAACATCGGCGCTCTGGTCATTTGGGCTGTCAGTGATCCGTAACCGCGTAAAGACGATGCGCTTTAGCGATATACGCGGCGTATTGTACGACACGCCATTGGCTGGAACGGCGATCGTACTCGCCACGCTCTCCACAGGCGCATTTCCGCTTCTAGCCGGTTTCCCGCCGCGATTAGCCTTATGGCAGAATCTCGCCAGCGTCTCCAACTCCGCCGCGCTTTGGATGGGAATCGGAATCTTGGGACTGCTCATGGGAGCGATTCGCTCGTTAGCCGCGATGAGCATAACGGAAGAATTCATAGGTTGGTCTTCGCAAGAAAGCCTCCCTCAGCGCCTCATATTGGGGTTGGGCATGATCGGGCTTTTCATCCTCGGCGTATTCCCGAAAAGCGCCCAATTCTTCCTCTCCGATCTGCCGTTGATGTTTGAACGGCTAGGGCGTTAATGCCCTACGGTATAATCGTTTCGCGGAGGAACTTATGGAATTTGAACAGATTGTCAAACGCTTGGAATGGCTCGATGAAGAACATCGTAAAACGCGCGCCTCTATCGGCGCGTTCGAAGAGCGCCTGACAGCGTTAGAACGAGATGTTGTATCCGTCTCAAAGCAGATCAAACCATTCGCCAAGCAGTTCGCAGACGTTTCATCTGCCGCAGCGCGACTCGATCAGTTCGACGAGATCGTCGCAAAACAGCGCGAAGATCTAAACAAGGCGCTCGATACCATCGAGAAACGTCACGAAAAGCGCGAGAAGGAATTGATCAAACGACATCAACAAGACTTTGAGACGATCTCGAAAGCCGTTGATAGCCTCAAGAAAACCGCCGATCTCAGCGACATCAAACGTCAACTTAAGGCGCTTCCTAATGAGGACCTTCGTCTGCAACAAGCCATCAAGGAGTTGCGCCCGCCCATTGACGAAGTGACGCGTCTCGCACAAAGTATAGAACTCTCGCAAAAGGCATTCGAGGAAGCTCGCAAGCAAGATATCAAACGCGTCGCCGACTTGCAAGGCGAAATCGTCGCCACGCGTAAACGCATTGACGAAGCGCGTTCCAAAGCCGACCTTGCGGCGGATAATTTCAAAACCATTGACAGCCGCATGAACGAATTATTAACTTCGGAAACGGAACGCAAAAACGCGCAACGCGAGTTCATCGAAAACCAGAGCGTCGCCCAAATTGACCGCGAACGTTCCTACAAAGAATGGAAGGAAAAATTCGGTCTGGTCAAACAGCAAGCTGAAGCGCTCGACCATCAAATTGTTCAACTCGAAGAGACTTTGCGCGCTGCGAAAAAAGCGCAAGAAACATACAACGAACTCAACTCTAAACTTGAGCGCCGCATCAACGAAGTGACCGAAATGCAGCGTCTCGCTGAAGACCGCCTGCGGCAGGAGTGGGTTACATTCAAAGCCGACGACCAAAAGCGTTGGACCGGCTACACCCTCGTGCAAGACGAAGGCACGAAAGACGTGCAACGATCCGTAGCCAAGCTCGAAGAGCGCATCAGCCCTTTATATGAGACGACGCAAACTTTGCAAGACCAAATGCACCAAACCGCCGATGCAACCGAACAGCAATTGCAAGAGCTTATGAACGTGGCGCATGAGTGGCTCTCCGCTTACGAGCGCATTATGGGTCACAACAAAACAACCAAGAAAAGCAAGAAGTAAATTCAGCCCTAATTCTTCCACTGTCGCTTTCCTCTTTCTTCTTTCATCGTCTAAGAAAGAGGAGAGAGGAAAATATTTTTTATGCGAGTTATCGGAACCGCCGGTCACGTTGACCACGGAAAATCCACTCTGATCGCCGCGCTTACCGGCGCGCATCCCGACCGTCTCAAGGAAGAACAAGTCCGCGAGATGACCATCGAACTCGGCTTCGGCTTTCTGACGCTCCCCAACGGTGAAGAAGTCGGCATAATAGACGTGCCCGGTCACCGCGATTTCATCGCGAACATGCTGGCGGGCATAGGCGGCATTGACGCCGCGCTTCTGGTTATCGCGGCGGACGAAGGCATAATGCCGCAGACGAAAGAACATCTTGCCATACTCGACCTGTTGCAAATCTCAACGGGAGTGATTGCGCTGACAAAAATAGATCTCGTTGACGACGCCGGCTGGCTTGATCTGCTCGAAACCGACATACGCGCCGGCGTCGGAAGGTCCGCCTTAAAAGACGCGCCCATCATCCGCGTTTCTGCGAAGACAAGGACCGGGCTCGAAGCCCTGATCGCCAATCTTCAGACGCTTCTCGAAACAAAACCCGCCCGCCCAGACCTCTCGCGCCCCCGCCTCCCCATTGATCGTGTTTTCACCATGAGCGGTTTTGGCACAATAGTAACCGGCACGCTAAGCGACGGAACTCTCTCCGTTGGCGACGAAGTAGAAATCTTGCCCAGCCAGATCAAAGGGCGAATTCGCGGGCTGCAGACTCACAAAAAGAAAGAAGACTTAGCCGCACCGGGCTCACGCGTTGCAGTCAACCTTTCCGGAATAGACGCCGCATCAATTCGACGGGGAAACTGGCTCGCCCTTCCCGATCAATACGCCCCCTCGCGCCGCCTGGATGCGCGCTTCCGCCTGCTTGGCGACGCCGCTTTGACGCTCAAACAAAACGGCGAAGTAAAACTCTTTCTAGGCGCAAGCGAAACGATAGCAACAGTTCGGCTCGTAGACGCAGAAGAATTAACGCCCGGCGCTCAAGGTTGGATCCAACTCGAACTGCGCGAACCGGTCGTCGCCGTGCGCGGAGACCGTTACATTTTACGCCGTCCCTCTCCCAGCGAGACTCTCGGCGGCGGCGTCATCGTAGACCCCCGCCCTAAAGGACGGCACAAGCGCTTCGACGGCGTTGTATTGAAATCGTTGGAATCGTTAACTCAAGGTTCGCCGGCAGAAGTATTGCTCGAAGCGGCAAACGCGCTCGAAATCGCGCCCGTCAAAGAGATCGTCGCACGCTCAAGGTTGGCGGCGGCAGACGCAGAATCTGCGCTCAGCGAGGCGTTATCCACTCATTCCCTTATCTTGCTTGAGGAAGGAACGCCGAATCTTTTCAGCGATCTACTCGCAATCAGCCAACAGCGTTGGCAAATGATAAAGAATAAAACCTTGCAAATCGTCTCGGATTTTCACAAGGCATTCCGATTGCGGCGCGGCATTCCACGCGAAGAACTTAAGAGTAAATTGAAACTTTCCTCGCGCGCCTTTCATGCTATCCTTGTGCAGTTTATAGCGCGAGGCGTCGTTCAGGAGGCGAATCATTGCATTTCCCTGCCAGACTATGAAGTCCGCTTCACTGCGACAGAACAGGCGGCTGTTGAAAAATTAAGACGAAGTTTCGATGCAAATCCGTTTGCGCCGCCAAGCGTCAAAGATTGTCAGGCGGCAGTCGGAGCGGAAGTCTTCTCCGCGCTAATCGAGATGGGCGAGCTGTTTCTCGTATCCGCCGACGTTATTTTTCGCAAATCCGATTACGATGCGATCAAAGCCATTATTCAACAAACCATCGAACGCCTTGGGCGCATCTCATTAGCGGAAACGCGCGACCTGCTCAAAACCAGTCGAAAATATGCGCAAGCGCTGCTTGAACATTTCGACGCGATCGGCTTTACCTTGCGCGACGGCGATTTCAGGAGATTAAAGTAATTATGTGCGGACGCTTCACGTTGACAGTTAATCCCGCCGAATTTGAAGACAAGTTCGGCAATTTCATATTTCCTCAACAATTTGCTCCGCGTTTCAACATCGCGCCGTCGCAGCCTACGCTCGCCATTCCAAACAACGACCGATTTAAAGCAGATTTTTTCACATGGGGATTAGTGCCAATGTGGGCAAAAGACCCTGTTATCGGACGTCGCTTAATCAACGCGCGCAGCGAGACTATGGCGGAGAAGCCATCTTTTCGCGGAAGCCTGAAATACAAGCGTTGTCTCGTGTTCGCCGATGGCTTTTACGAATGGAAAACGCATCAAGGCAAAAAGGCGAAAACGCCGTTTTACATTTACATGAAAGATCGTCAGCCGTTCGCGTTCGCCGGCTTGTGGGATACCTGGAGCAGCTCGGATGGTTCGTACTTGCGTTCATGCGCTCTGATCACAACTGCGCCGAACAAGTTGATGGAGACAATTCACAACCGCATGCCAGCCATCTTACATCCGCGCGATTATGCCGCCTGGCTGGATCCCTCGGCGCAAACGCCCAATCAGATCCTCCCGCTGATCAAATCCTACCCAGCCGAGGATATGGACGCGCATCCAGTCGGCGCGCTGGTCAATAACGCGCATCTTGACGCTCCCGAGATGATTTTACCCGCTCAATAATTTATTAATTTGACTACAACAGCGGCAGGATTAATGTCAGGTTAGCGCGATAAGCCTCCATTTTTCGCCATGTTATGATAATTCTCTATGAACGATAAAAATAAATCAGGCGTTCTTTCGCGCTTGGCTGATACGTTGATCGGCATCGGCTTAGGCGAATCAGTTTTACGATTTAGCGTATTATTTCTTTCAACGGCATTAATCGGCGCAGTTATTTGGCTGGCGCATTCCATCTTCGCGCCGTCTCCTGAAACGGGCGCAACCGAGTCCGCCGCCATCGTGGAAGAGGGCGCTCTGCCCGCGCAAGACTTCAACGCATACAGCGGAGTGCCGCGTTTGGCGCAAGTGCACACCACAATTCCCTCGCGCCCTCGGCAGGAGATCGTCAAATACACAGTCGTAGAAGGCGACACGATCTTCGGCATCGCGCAGAATTTCGGGCTTGAGCCGCAAACTATTTTATGGGGAAATTACTATACGCTGCTCGACAACCCTCACGCTCTAAAACCCAGGCAGAATTTAAATATCCTACCCGTCAACGGAACGTATCACGAATGGCAGGACGGCGAAGGGCTCAATGGCATTGCCAAGTATTACGGCGTAACGCCCGAAGACATCATTAATTATCCGGGCAATAACTTGGACATTAAAACTATCGGCGATTTCGCTCATCCGAACATCAAACCGGGCGCATGGTTGATTATCCCCAATGGACATCGCGATTTTATCTCATGGAGCGCGCCGCTCGGCGTGACGCGCGAGAATCCCGCCTCGGCGCGCGTATTGGGCAGCGGCGCCTGCGAGCCAGTCTCTGGCGGCGCGGTAGGCTTCGGCGCGTTCATCTGGCCCTCGCGCAGCCATAAACTCTCAGGATTCGATTATTCGCCTAACACCAATCACTGGGGGGTTGATATTTCAGGCAACACAGGCGAGGGCGTATATGCCACCGACGCCGGCGTGGTGGTATACGCCGGCTGGAACGAACACGGCTACGGCAGCATGATCATGATTGACCACGGCAATAATTTCCAGTCGTTGTATGCGCACTTAAGCGGCATCAACGTCGTATGCGGTCAGAGCGTCGGACAGGGAGACCTGATCGGCTCCATCGGCAGCACCGGCAACTCGAGCGGCTCGCATTTACACTTCGAAATTCGCGCGATTTCATCCTTCGTGAATCCTTGGGACATGCTCCCGCCGCCCTAATGCGGCGCATAAACGAGGCAAATCACGCCTTGCCGCAGGGCTTTATCTCGGCTATAATGCCGTCACTGCGGGCGCTTAGCTCAGTTGGTTAGAGCGCATCTATCACACAGATGAGGTCAGGGGTTCGAGTCCCTTAGCGCCCATAAATAACGAGTCGCCCGACTCGTTATTTTTATGGGCTTTCAGCCCGCCCATTTTCTGATATAGTATCGCTACAATGACCGCTCGAACAAACGAACAATGGATCGCTGACTTAAAAGACAATGGCGCCGCGCGCGAAACCGCGCTCGGCGATCTGCGCGCCATCGTTCAAAAAGGGCTGCCCTACGCCCTGTCACGCTGGCTGTCTCCCAACCAACCTCAATTTAACTCGCTCGTCGAAGAAGTAACCCAAGAGACGCTCTTGCGCGTGCTGAGCCAAATTGACACTTTCGAAGGACGCAGTCAATTTACGACCTGGGTGCACAAGATCGCCGTGCGGATCGCGCTAACCGAACTGCGCCGCAAACGCTGGCGCGATTCGTCGCTGGACGAGCTCGCCGAAAATGAAGACGCTCCACCGCCCCTCGGCTTGCTCGCCGATTCACAAGCGGGACCTGAAACCTCCGCCGAACGCGCCGACATGCTGGCGCGCGTGAAACGTATTATCGAAGAAGACCTAACCGACCGCCAACGCGAAGCGTTGATTCTGCTTGGCGTTCGCGATATGCCGGTGGAAACCGTAGCGCGCAAACTCAAGACCAATCGCAACGCACTCTACAAACTTCTCCACGACGCGCGCGTCCGATTAAAACAGCGGCTTCTAGCGGAAGAAATCGCCCCTAACGACGTTCTGTCTTTGTTCGAACAGAAGTAAGATTGACCGAACAGCGTCCGTCAAAAACACAGACAGCCATGAACATCAAGGAACTCCTCCAGCGGATTCAAACCAGTTTCCGTAAAAAGAAAGAAGAGCCCAACGAGATCGTGCAAGGATTCTTGCGCGTATTGGAGAACGCGCGCGTCGAAGAACTGACCTGCGATGAGATTTTTTCGACGTTGGACGAATACGTCGAACGAGAAGTAGGCGCGCACAACGCCGCGGACCTCATGCCGCTCATCCGCGAACATTTAGACATTTGTCCCGACTGCCACGAAGAATACGAGGCGCTTCTCAAAGTGATCGAAGAGGCAGGCGAGAAATAGGTTTAACAGGGTTGGCGTAAGAACGAAGAACCGAACCGCAAATTACCGCGAATTCCTACAAAGCGAAAAGAATAACGACGGCGTCTGCCGTCGTTACGATTTATGAATGGAACAGCTTCTCTCCTGCACGGATCGGAACTTTCAACCGATTCTCCACCGGCGTAATTGGGCAGGACCATCTCTCATTGTACGCGCAATAAGGGTTATAAGCGGCGTTAAAGTCAATTAGAAAACGATTGCCCGGCAACGCCTCAGGCTCAAGGTAACGCCCGGCGGGATACGTCTCCGTCTCTGCCAGCGCATCAATAAACGGCAGGAAGAAGCCGTAATCCGCTTGATAGATCGTCAACTCTGCGTTTTGTCCATCCGCTTGAAACTTGAAGCGCCCAAAGCGCACATATTCCTGCGCGCCGCCCGTGGAGGTTTGCATCGTTATCGTTTGCCGATTCTCGAACGGTTCGACTTGCACTTCGAGCCGCAATGAATCGTTCTCAGGAAAATAATACAAGCCTTTGAAATCGCGTCTCTGCTCAGGGGTCAGCGGGCTTTGCGGGTCATGCGCAAAATACTCATCTTTCTCTTTACGAAATTCATCCAATTCAGTCATTTTACTTTCTCCAAGTGTAATTCCTAGAACATCGCAGCGGCGAGAATCTTACAAACCAACAACGTAAATTTCACCGCGCGCTTCATGCGACGGCATTTACGTTATACAACGGCTTGCAGCCCTCTTGCATATTCCATTTTCCTGTGCTATCGTTGCCTCACATGACTGAAAAGACTATTCTGATTATCGAAGACGAACCGGACGCCGCCGAATTGTTCGCCGAGATGATGCGCGTCAGCGGCTTCAACGTGCTCAAGATCACCAGCAGCGCGTCCGCCTTCGCCATGCTCGCCGACAAACAACCCGATCTAGTCGTCCTCGACATCATGATGCCAGACGTCTCAGGGTTGGAAGTATTGCAATATATGCGCAGCGACCCAACGCTGGAACGCACTCCGGTTGTGATCGTATCCGCCAAAAGTTCCCCCGCCGACATCAAAGTCGGCTTGGACGCCGGCGCAACCGCTTATCTTGTAAAACCGGTTGGGTTTCTCGAACTGAAAGACGCGGTCCGCCGCGCCTTAGGCGAATAAGTGAGTCTCTTGCGCGCCTTCATCGCCATTGAAATCTCTCCCAAAATTCAACAAGCGATTCATCAAGCAACCTCGCCCCTTTGCGCCGAATTAGGAGCGAGCGTTCGCTGGACTGCGCCTGAAAACATTCACTTGACCTTGAAATTTCTCGGCGACATCTCGCCCGCGCAAGCGAACGCGCTAACCGCAATGCTCCGCTCTCAGGCGGACGCCGTCCCCGCGTTCGAAATTCACACGGGCAGTCTCGGCGCATTTCCCGACGCGAAGCGGGCTCGCATCTTGTGGATCGGAATCCGAGCCCCGGCAGAATTGGACGCGCTATTTCGCGGAATCGACGCCGCTTGCATCCGCCTCGGATTCGAATCTGAGAAGCGTGGGTTATCTCCGCACCTGACGATCGCGCGCGTGAGGCAGGATACGTCCGCGTCTGACGCGCAACGAATCCGCCGCGCGCTCGAAGCCGCGAAGGTTGACTCGCTTGGCGCTGTGCGGGTAGACTCGGTGCATCTATTCAAAAGCGACTTGAAACGCGACGGCGCGGTGTATACCAAACTTTTTTCCGCGCCGTTAAAATCGTAGCGCCGACTTAAGTCGGCGCTACTCACTGAGGTGAAATCTGAACGCACTCGAACTTGCACACCAAATCGTTGACGCCCTGGAGGACAAAAAGGGCGAAGACATCCTGCTGCTCGACATCAAAGATGTCGCGTCATTCACAGATTATTTTGTCATCTGCAACGGCACCAGCGACCGCATGTTGGACGCGCTCGCCAAAAGCGTGCTGGAGGCGACAAAAAAGGATCATAAAAAGAAAGGGCGCGTGGAGGGCAAGTCGCAGGAAGGCTGGCTGGTGATGGACTTCGGCGACGTGGTCGTGCATCTCTTCTCGCCCGACCAGCGCGAGTATTACGACCTCGAAGAATTGTGGAGCGATGGGAAAGTGCTGTTGAAGGTGCAGTAAAGACGCCATGAAGCGCCACCGCACCGCCGTTTTTCAGGCATTATTCGTTGTCTTCCTCTGGGCGACTTCCTGGGTCTTTATCAAGATCGGGTTGGAGGATATGCCGCCGGTGATATTCGCAGGATTGCGATATTTCATCGCCTTCCTTCTTCTCGCAATCGCTCTATTCTACAACGAAGCAAAGTATGAGATTAAGCGCCTGTCCGTCAAAACCTGGCTGAGGCTGGCGCTGCTCGGAACGCTGCTCTACGCAGTTACGCAAGGGGCGGTCTTCATTTCACTTGCTCATCTATCCGCAGTGACGACCAACCTCGTGATGAGTTTCAGCGCGACCGGCGTAGCGGCGTTGAGCGTCTTCTGGCTGGCAGAAAAGCCGACCTGGTTGCAATGGAGCGGAATCTTATTGGCAGTGATCGGCGCGCTGATCTATTTTCTTCCGATCGCCATACCGCAAAGCCAACTATTTGGCTTGAGCGCCGCTCTCGTCGGCGTAGCGGCAAACGTAATCTCTTCCGTACTTGGCAGGGAGATTAACCGCGCTGAGGCGCATCACCAGCTGGTTGAGACG
>BQMV01000252.1 GCA_022181005.1 Anaerolineaceae bacterium
GTGTTCTGATCATAAGATATCAGCAAAAGGTGGATTGTTGTTATGACGGAACTAAAATTACATCAGTTTCCCATATAAAGACGCCAACTGTATACAGACCCATCTATAAATACAATGGATTAATAGGCCATATTCACAGTGGCGGCGTAAATCAATCTTCATATCGAGCCTACTCACAAGCTAGTTTTTGCATGTTCGCTCCCCCGGCGACGGCTTGTATCTGGTACGTTTATCCATGGGTAGACATGACAGTACGTGGAAACGGAACAGTGTCTGGAAGCGCTGGATATTGAGATTGTGAATAAGTAAATGAAAGGAGTCGTCAATGACATCTGTAATAACAATTGGGAGCACAATCATTCTTGGAACGATTATCATAGGTGGTTTCGCTCTCTTCCTAAAAAGTGAAAAGCCAATACTAAAGTGGGGCGGTTTATTCGCTTTTGGAATAGGCTTATTCTCTCTCTTGCTCGGATTTGCATTAACCCCTCCCGTATAGGTATTCGAAAATATTTGGCTTATTCAAGAGAATCGGGCTATAAAGCCCGATTCTCTTCATTACCCCAATTCTCCAGCGTTTCCTTCACCTTCATCAAAAAGTTATCTGCCGAGGCGCCGTCCAGAATCCGATGATCAACATGATTGTAATGAGGATAAAACGTGTTTCATGATTGTCTGACAAATCCTGTGGAAGTCCACAGTAGATTACTACAGGGGTTTGGTTTATTATGGTAGAAAGTTAAAAAGGAGAAAACTACGAAAGCAAAGGTTTCGTCTATTATGATTGTATTTGCACTGCTGGCTACATCGAGTTTTCCCGCATACGCAAATGGCAACATTCCAAATATGACATCACAACAACAATCTGTTGATATGAAAGTAGAAATCGTTGACAGCCCGTCAACTGAAGACCGAGATTGGCTTATTATTGGAACAGAGCAGTATCAGCAAACAAACCAATTTACTGGAAAAGCCGATTATTTCTGCACATGCGACGATAAACTATTGCAGAACTCGAAAAACGCCAAAGACCTGGCATTCAAAGTGATAAATCCTGTTGATTTGGTTCAGGAGATTGAAAAATGATTACTGAGATAAGACCGTTAATCGAAATTAATCAACAAGCAATTCGCCTGCTTTATAAAGAACTAGGCGTTGTTGACGCTGTCCGTTTTCTAAAACAGTTTACCCAGGGCTTTGGAGATTACACAAAAGAAAGAGAAGTCATTTTTGCGAACAAATCTGTTCAAGATATTGTGAGCGAAATTGAGGCAATGAGAAAAGCGACAAAGTAAACGATGAGCGCAGGCATTTTTATGCTTGCGTTCTTTTTAAGAGTAACAAAGCGCGCAACTGAAAAGCCTCCGAGAATATCTCGGAGGCTTTTTCTTTCCGCACAAACTTAGGGCTTTACTCTGCCGACTTACACAATGCTTTTGGGGGTGTCTAAAGGAATGGGCTAAAGAGCCATTCACCACAGAGAGCGCAGAGTCCACAGAGAGATTTCAGAAGGGTTTCTCCGTGTTCTTTGTGCGCTCGGTGGTGAAATCTCTTAAAAGCCCACAGAATTAGACACTCCCATATTTTTTTAGACGCAGATATTGAGTACTTCCGCGCTCGTCCGCGTCCCATTTTGAATGAACTTTACTCCGCAGAGTTTGTGGATAACGTCGCCATTTCGCGGGCTTTCGTTTCGTTGACGCGGAGCATCAGCGCCCAGCCAGCGAAGAGGAACACGGCAATCGAAAGAAGCGCGAGCCTGTGACCCGATTGTTCCGCAAGCGCCGCCGCCTGCCCCTGCGACTGATACCAGATGGTCAACTCCGCCGCGAGCCAGCCGAAGATGGCGGGACCGATGAACGAGGAGGTGCGCCCCGTCAGCGCGAAGAAGCCGAAGAACTCGCCGCTCTTCCCTGGCGGGCTGAACGTGGCGACCATCGCGCGGCTGACCGATTGCACGCCCGCCATCGCCGCGCCGATGAACGCGCCGATGATGAAGAAGTGCGTCTGGTTTTGGGCAAAGTACATCGCGCCGATACAAGCCGCCATCAGGAAGATCGAAAGCGTCAGCGCTTTTTTGCCGCCCAGTTTATCTTGCAGGTTTCCGAAGAGCAACGCGCCGACCACATTGGTCGCCTGCACGACGATGAAGAAGATGATCAAGCCCGTCTGTTCCAAGCCGAACAACACCGCGCCGAGAATCGCGGCGAAATCGAGCGCGATGATCACGCCTTCGTTGTAAATCAAATAGGCGAGCATGAACTTGAGGAACTCTTTGAATCCGCGCGCGGCTTTGATGGTCCCGCTCAGTTGTTTGAACGCAATGCTGATATAGTTTTCGCCTGCGGGCAGGGCTTGCGGCTGGGCGCGTTCCTTCAACCAGCGGAAGATGGGAATGGAAGCCAGCGCGAAAAAGATCGCGGTGACAACCAGCGTGCCACGCACCACGAGCAGGTCGCTTTTAGACATCAGAATCGGCGGGAGGATAAGGAGCAGGATGACAATGCCGCCCGCGGAGCCAATCGCCCAGCCCGTCCCAGCGATGCGACCCGTCTCTTCGGGGGCGGCGATCTCAGGCAGGAGCGCGTCGTAGAAGACTTGCGCGGCGCGATAGCCGAGTTCCGACAAAAGGAAAAACAGGATCGCGATGGCAATCGTCCCTTTTTGGGTGAAGAACAATAAAGCGGTGAACACAACCGAGAGCGCCGTGAAGAAGAACAGGAATTTTTTCTTCGCGCCCGAATAGTCGGCAATCGCCCCCATGATCGGCGCGGCAATGGCGACGATGATCATCGCGACCGAGATGCTCAAACCCCACAAGCGCGAACCTTCCGCGCCGCCCACCACTTGATTCTTGAAGTACGCGGAATAAACTGCCAGAAGAACAACCGAAGCGTATGCGGAATTGCCGAAATCGTACAAGTACCACGCCACGCGCTCGCGCTTCGTGGATTTGACCTGCGGAATTGTGTCTGTCATCTGCCCTTCCTCCTCGGCGATATGAAATTGTCTTACATTTCGCGCAAGTATATCATGGGGAAAAAACGGGACCGAAATACTCAGTCCCGTTTTTGGCGCTCAATCTCCAGCCTACTACTGACGGCTTGCTCTACGCCGCCTCGAGAGTCTTCCGCATCCGAATAGTCACGAAGAACACCATCAAGATTGAGACAAGATACAGTCCGCCTGAAATTATGGCGAATATTTTGCCCGTCAA
Source organism: Anaerolineaceae bacterium (assembly GCA_022181005.1). Classification (GTDB taxonomy): domain Bacteria; phylum Chloroflexota; class Anaerolineae; order Anaerolineales; family Villigracilaceae; genus Defluviilinea. Next base: position 3,218 of record BQMV01000252.1, read on the forward strand.
TAGCAAGATGAAAAATATCGCGAAAAGTACAAATTCAAACCAAGTCCAAAAGCGGAGTTTGCCCGCAAAGTCGCCATCCGTGCCAAACTTGCGCGCCCACGAACCAAGCGCCCACAAGTAGACGCCAAAGAATAAAAATTCCGCCGCCTGTTCGTTGAACTCGCGGAGCCACTCCAAGCCTGCGGGATATTCCTTCCACAAACCGACCTCGCCATTTAGCGGCCAGAAGATATGCACGTTGTTGAACCATAATACAAGATCAACCAAAATATGAAGCAGAATCCCCAGCCCTAATCCATAGCCGAGATTTGTCCAGCGCGCATCCTTCTTCAGCGCGCCGATGGCATAGAACACCGCCACCACAGCCGCGATAAAAAATACGCTATGCGTAAACGTCCGATGGAGTCCTTCTGTGGCGCCGCCCGTCAACGTTGCGACAGCGACAGCCAGGTTATCCAGGTCTGGCGTGACACTGCCCAATACCGCTCCGAGCAACAACCATTCGCGTGCGCCCGTCCATTTGCGCGTCGCCATTCCGACCATTGCGTGAATTCCTGCTTGTGGCATATAACCTCCTAGGGTTTTATACAAAACGGATATAGTTATATAAACCCCAAATTAGCGTTAGGGTATCGCGCCGTATAAAGCTATTTTTAATTTCGCATCAGGCTTCGCTATCATTAGGAATATCTTGATGCTTTCTTGACTTCCGCATTTGTCTCCTGTCGCCAATTTATCCTGCAACTGAATACACTGCATCCAATGGAGGCGCGCATGAATGAGATTCTCTTTATTGGATTGACACTTTTGTCTTTTGCGCTCACCTTGGGCTTCCTCGCCATTTGCGAGAGCTTAATGGAGAACAAATGAACGCATTGTATGTGATCACGAGCGTAATCACTTTACTTGTATTTGGTTATCTCGTTTTAGCCTTATTGAAACCAGAATGGTTTGAATAACATGAACACTTACGATTGGCTCTAAATTCTTTTTTTTACCTGACCGTTTTGTTCGCTTTGGTCAAACCGCTGGGCGGATATATGGCGCGCGTCTATCAAAACGAGCGCGTTTCTACTGAATTCTGGAACGTTTAGGGCGTTAGATTTGCCGCCGGTAAAAAGCGCGGCTGTCGGCGAAACTGCGTTGCTTGTTCAAAAGCATACGCAAAGCGGATTAACGCCGGTTCTTGCCACGCCGTCGAAAAGAATGAGATTCCCACCGGCAAACCAAACACATACCCCGCTGGAACGGTTATATGCGGGTATCCTGCCACTGCCGCGAGCGACGTCGCTTCCATATCCCAATTTAACACGTCGCCATTCGCCAGATCAATCACCCAGGCTGGTCCGCCCGACGGCACGACGATCGCGTCCAATTTATATTTCCGCAGCGCCGCATCAATGCCCTGCGCGCGCGCCAGACGTAAATTCTTCGCTAAGGCATCTTTATATTTCTTCTCGCTCAACGGACCTTTCGCTTGCGCCGTCGTCATACGTTCTTGCCCAAAATACGGCATCATTACATCGGCATTCTCTTCGTTGAAGCGAATTACATCTTCCATCGAACGCACACGAACGCCGGGCGCGGCTGTTTTCAAATAGGAATTCAAATCCGCTTTGAACTCGTAATGCAATACATCCATTTCGCTTCCAGCCAATTTATCGAAATTCTTCACCGCCGCTGGGTCAACAAGGATCGCGCCCAAATGCTTCAGCGCTTCGAGACAGGTTTCGAAAATCTTTAAAATACGCGGATTCGTCCCCGCCATCGCGCGAGCGACTCCGATGCGCGCGCCTTTAAGTCCATCGCGATCAAAACACTTAGAATAATTCGACATCGCTCGCTTGCGGCTTAGGCGCGTAGTTGGATCGCCAGCGTCCGCGCCTGTCATCGCTCCGAGCATGATCGCCGCATCTGCGACCGTCCGCGCCATCGGGCCGGGCGTATCTTGGCTTCGCGCTACAGGGATAATTCCGCTTCGGCTCAACAAACCGAGCGTCGGCTTGATGCCTACGATTCCATTTGTCTGCGCCGGGCAGACGATCGAGCCATCGGTTTCGGTGCCGACCGCCGCAACAGATAGGTTTGCCGCGATCGCTGCGCCCGATCCAGAAGACGATCCGCACGCTGAGCGATCCAAGGCGTAAGGGTTGCGAGTCAAACCGCCGCGCGACGACCATCCACTAACCGAACGCTTCGAGCGGAAATTTGCCCACTCGCTCAAGTTGGTCTTACCGAGGATTACCGCGCCCGCTTTACGAAGGCGTTTGACGATAAATGCATCTTTGGCGGCAAGATTCCCCTCCAACGCAAGCGAGCCAGAGGTCGTCTGCATGCGATCGCGCGTGTCAATATTATCTTTGAGTAGAATCGGAATGCCGTGCAACGCGCCTCGCTTTTTCGCATCGCGCTCTGCATCCAACCGATCGGCGATGTTTAGCGCATCTGGATTAATCTCGATGATCGAGTTAATATGCGGGCCGTTCTTGTCAATCGCTTCGATACGCTCCAAATATAAGGCGGTTAGTTGGCGCGCGCTTAATTCCCCCGCATCTAATTTTTGTCGAAGTTCGGCAATTGTCCACTCCGGCAGAATCATCTTACCTACTGCCGCCGGTAATGTAATGCTCCAGTTGAGCGATCATGGAACGCTGCGCTTCTACCACCTCGCGCAGGACGTCGCGCACCGATAGGATGCCCATAAGGTTTCCATCCGCGTAGACCGGAAGATGGCGGATGTTGCGTTCGATCATCAACATCATACAAGCTTCGAGTTCTTCGTCCGCTTCAATCGAGACGACTCGAGCGGTCATAATCTCCTTGGCCAAGGCATTCTTCGCCGTTTTGCCTTCCAAGTCCAGTTTGCGTACGCAGTCGCGCTCCGATAAGATCCCCTTTACGACGCCTCCTTCCACCACAAGGACCGCGCCTAAATTGTGTTGCGCCATCAGTTTCATGGCTTCCAACGCGCTGGCAGTGGGTGAAATCGAGTAAATCTGGCTCCCCTTCTTGCGGATCATGTCGCGGACAGTAGGCATGGCTCGCTCCTTATCGCCGGGTTTTCCGCGAGTATAGACTTAAACGCCCACGAACGCAAGCGTTAACTTGCGTCGTGACGGGCGCGGTTACCGCCTGCTGAAGCATGCCGCGAAGAAATCAAAAGCGGCAGCATTGTTCTTTTCACTTATTACGCTAGGTCAAGTTTCTCTAACCCAGCGCGCGTAATTTCGAACATTTCTTTTATCGGATAAATGAGCGCGACGGCATAGAGTGCAAAGCCGATGCCGTACAAAATTCCCTTTGCGGGCGCAGGAATGAAAATGCTAACCCAGATTAGGACGCTTCCGAGCATGATGGCGGTAAGGCTGCCCCAACAACCGCCCAGTTGCGGATTCTCTTCTTTGAGGAAGGTGCGCCGCGCAATGTACGGGATGAGGGCAATGCCAAATTGCAAGACCCAGCCATAAATTAAGGGCTGAGGCGCTGTCGCTTCCACAGGTCCAGCCGCAATGAGGCGAGTTAGAATCAGCGGAGCGATGAGAACAGGAAGCAGAATCCAGATATACGAAGCCAGCAAATGCCAGCCGCCTGCGGTCGAGAGATGACCGCTCGCTTTAAGTGCGCGTCCCATCAGAACGACAAGCCAAACTGTTGAGCCGATATGCAGGATCAAGCCTGCGATGGTGGCGGGCAGGTTGCCGCCCAGCCATGGTCCGAGCACGAGGAAGAACGCGCCAAGCGCCATACACCAAAAGATGATTGTAATATTCTTCGACGAACTAAGCGCGCGTCCAGCGATCATCGGGATAAAGTCCACGAGCAACCCTGCAAAGGTCAGCGACATAAAGCCCCATGAATTGGCGTGAATATGCACTTCAAGTGGAATTTTGATGTAGAGCGCATCGCTCCAATTGAGCCACAAGCCTGTGCCGATAATGACGCCGACCAACAGGTAGAACAAACCTGCAATGTAGAATTTGAGCGAAGCGGGCGCATCGCCGCCTCGTAAAGCCCAAAGTTGGAGGAAGAGCAACAAAGCGGAGATAAAGATCAGCGTGCCGCCCGTAAAGATCATAGCGTGGTTGACGCCGGAGAATCCCGCAATGAGCGCGATAAAGCCCGTGTTGAGAGTCAGCCAGATATCCCAACGCATAACAGGTTTCGCCTTTTTAACAAACAACGCAACTAACCCAGGCAAAAGTCCGAAGATCGCCTGAGAAAGAATCCCAAGCGTAATGAAGTGGACGCGCACCCATCGCAGGGCGGGAAACGCGGCTAACAGGTTCCAACTAACGAAGGAGGCATCCACTGCCATGAGGATAGCGACGAAGGCATAGAGCAGCGTAGTGATAAGGTAAGGAATAGGCATTATTGCGCTCCTTTGACGCCCAAAAAGATCACGCGTGTTTTGGCGATTATGCTGCGTTTCGCGCCGCTGGGCGCAATGACGACGGCGCCGGGTTTAACGTCGAAGGTCTCATCGTCAACGGTAATCAAACCCTCGCCTTCAAGGAAGTAATACAGCGCCGCTTCGGCCGGGTGGACGGGAATTCGTTGCCCAGCCTCAAGTCCAGCCACGAGCGCCTTGAACTGCGGCGTGTCGGTTAAGAATTGCGGACGGGGTCCTTCAGGGGCAAAGACGGCTTTAGATCTCAATTCATGGAAATAGTTGTTAAGCATAAATCTCCTTTCTAGTATGCCTAACTCTATCCATTGTCCCCATTTTGCGCCCCGACTTTTGTCGGGTAAATCACATGCTTTTTAACTGAAGAAATGCAATGGAGGTCCTCTTGTTATTTCTCTCCACAGTTACGGTTTCTCTTCTGGTTTCGCTCGCGCCAGCAAGCCTCCGCGGTCTATAATGCGAATTTTTTGCCGGTCTATCTCGATCAGCCCAGCCTTCGTCAGGTCGCGGATGACGCGGCTCAACACGTCCGAGACAGTGCCGAGGCGGGCGGCAAGTTCAATCTGGTTCGTCCAGCGGCGGCGTTCAATCACATCTCCTTCGGCTTGTTCCAAGAGCAACGCAGCAAAGCGCGCTTCGACGGTTTTCAACGATAAGTCTGCGGCAAGCGCAGCCAATTCGGTGATCTTATCCGCCATGTTTTCGATAATTTGCATAGCAGTTCGCGGATGAGTTAACACAATTTCCTCAAGCGCATGACGCGGAATCAGCCAGAGGCCTGATTCTTCCAACGCGATTGCGGTGGCTGGGTTGGGGCGATGCGCTAACACGCCCATTTCATTGAAGATTTCACCCGCGTTGATAAAGCGCAAGACCTGCTTGCGTCCATCGGCGGAAGATTTCAACGCTTTGAGAGAACCATATTGCAAATAGAACAAATTTGATTCGACATCGCCCTCCCAAAAGATTACGGCTTCAGGCGCATAGACTTTCCACGAAGACGCGTTCGCGAGGCGTCTCAAGGTTTCGCCATCCAGCCCGCGCAGGTAATCGAAGGATTGTAAACGCTTTAAGAGGATCTCGGCTCGAGAGAAATTTTCGGGAGTGTCCATCATAGAGGATACAGGAAATCAATGAGCGGCAAATTGTATTGCGGATATTGTTGTTTCATCAATTGTCGTTGGTTGTAACAGTATGCGAAGAGGCGCAGATTCTTGCGTAAAGCATCCAGACGACGAGAAAAACAACGAGACCTACGCGCTAGCCGCTTGAGATAATGACGTAAATCCGCGTTGACGGCTTCGACGGAATAGGTTTCCTTTTTATCCGAGCGCATTTCATAGGGTGCGCCGTAATACAAGTTGTCGTAGCCTGGAAACGCATCGCTATAGTATTGTCGGGCTTGTGGG